>JAGZGB010000001.1 GCA_018367495.1 Veillonella sp.
AGCCAAACGGTTAATCATAGCTTGTTGTTCAGCGTTAGCACGGTCTTGGTTAGCCATAGCTTTAGCTACCATTTGAGCCATTTCGTAACGAGTGATGTTATTTTGGCCTTTGAAAGTGCCATCTGGGTAACCATTAACGATACCAGCGTTTGCCAATTGGGAAACTGCTTGGTATGCCCAAGAATCTGGAGTTACATCGGAGAATGGGTTAGCCGCAAATGCAGTAGTTACACCCAAAACTGCTGTTGCTGCAAAGATTGCTGCGAATTGTTTTTTCATAGTTGAATTCCTTCTTTCTGAAAAATAGAAATATAAAATGTTACAAGTCATAACATTCACATTCTACTCTGTTCTTCAGATTAAGAATTTTTGGGAGTGTCCACGTTTCCTCGCCACATTCTGCATCGAAGTTCTTCGTTTCATGTGTTTGTTACTTCTTGTAGGGTGATATTAGCATAACCTAATTTTCGTGTAAACCCTTTTTTCTCAATTTCATTCTCATTATAAAAATTTTATAATTTAAAACGCCCTCAAATTTAGATATTATCTAGTTTTATAGATGATATTTTTTTTACTAAAAATATCAAAATTTATCTATTTTCATAATAAATGAGATTTATTATCACATTTATTATTAAGTATATCTAATTAATATACTACTTATTAATTATCATTAGGTGTTGTTATGTATAAATGGTTCATTAATGCCTCATACAATATATAGCGTAAGACTCATCTCTACATACTAATCAAATTAAATTTTAGCATTTATTATATATAGATTTATATTACTATATATATACTATTATATACAAAAGAAAATATTATATGTTCATATACAACAAAAAAGACTTCCGAAGAAGTCTTTTTTGTTTGTGAGGGAATTAGAATTTGTAGTTTAATTCTGCGCGGTAGAAATCGGAGAGATCGTTACCTTTTTGGTCCTTAGAGTTGAAACCATAACCAGCAGATAAGCCTACGTTATCTTGTACTGCGTAGTTTACGCTAGCCATATAACCTTTGTAACCATTAGATGTATTAGTTAAATCATAAGCTTGATCCCAAGTGGAACTTACGATTGGAGCGTTAGCTTTTTGGTTGAAGTATTGACCTTTTACATCCCATGTACCTTTTTTAGCGATGTCGTAATTACCATAACCAACACCTGCTGTCCAAGCTTGGGAATCATTTACGTTGGATGCTTTCAACCATTCACCACCAACCCAAACTTTGTCTTTACGGAAGTCTGCATTGAAGCCATATACATCTTGGCTATCAGAGTTAACTGTGGAACCGTTATGGTTCAAGTTACCGCTAGATAATTTGGAGTAGAAGCCACCAACGGTAGATTCTTGACCAACTTTACCTTTAACACCTACATAGGCAACGGAAGGATTATCGGATTTGGAGTTGCCATTAGCAGCGCCATCTATCATATAACCATATGCGCCTTGTACTTGAACTTTGTCATTACCCACGTTCAATTGAGCACCATCAAATGTATCATCGTACATTAAACCGCTACCAATTGTTTGTTGGAAACGACCACCTTTTGCGGATACATGATTACCAAATTTGTGATCTACATAAGCACGATCGATTGTTGCATCAGCACCTTTTGTAGAATCACCGAATTCATAACCACCTTTTACACGAACAACAGCTTCAGTTTTATCATTTACTTTACCATTGAATTGAACACGTGCACGGCCATCTGTTAAGGATTTGCTATTAGTTTTGTAAACGCCTTTATCTTCAGAGCCTTGGTAACGGATACGAGCATCACCAGTTACTTTTACATTACCTACGCGATCTTCCAAACGAGATACGCGTACACCCAAACTGTTCAACTCATTGGAGAACTCATCTGCCAAGCGATTAATCATTGCTTGTTGTTCTGCATTAGCGCGATCTTGGTTAGCCATTGCTTTAGCTACCATTTGAGCCATTTCGTAACGAGTGATATTGTTTTGGCCTTTGAAAGTACCATCTGGGTAACCATTAACGATACCAGATTGTGCTAATTGAGATACTGCTTGGTATGCCCAGCTATCTGGAGTTACATCGGAGAATGGGTTTGCAGCGAATGCTGTTGTTACACCTAATACTGCTGTTGCTGCAAAAATTGTTGCGAATTGTTTTTTCATAATGAATTCCTTCTTTCTTATAAATAAGAATTTATATTTATATTATCAGAAGACATTCACTGTATAAGTGGTATAACTATGAAAGATATATTAGGAGTGTCCACGTTTCCTCAACTATATTATCTATCACAGCCTCACCTCTTTATTAGTGGTGCCTTGCTGTGATTAGAATATATCACCGTCCAATTCTTTTGTAAAGCATTTTGTACAACTAAATTTTATGAAATTTCTTTCATGAATAAAAATAAACTTATAAACATAGATTTCACCTGTATTTCTCGAAATTAAATTTTGTACAATTTCATTTTATTTATCTAAAATTCATGTATTTTTGACGATAAATCTACAACTTTTAATTATTATAAATAATTAATATTACATTATTTGATATGTTTTATTAATATATACACCTAAAATATAATTAAATTCCCTTATTCTATTATTGATATTTATATTTTATTTTTCTAATTTCTATTAGCAATAACCTTATCAATGCTATTCATCATATATTTTCCCTTAAAATATGTCATTAAAAATATTAAGCTATAAATAACTATTATATAAATACAAAAAGCCTCTCTATAGTAATTACTACTATAGAGAGGCTTTTTAAAGCATTAAATTGCATAGGATACAAAACCTAGGACGTGATCAACTGGAACAGGACCAATAAAACGACTATCACTAGAATGATTTCGGTTATCCCCCATCACAAATACATGACCTTCAGGAACTGTAACAGATGTAGAACGTGTATAATTCATTATTGTATCTTTAGTATATGGTTCTTGTAATTGTTCACCATTACGCCATACATGACCATCTTTAAATTCCAATACATCACCAGGACGGCCAATAACGCGCTTTACCCAAACATCATTTGTTTGTGCCGCTTTATTAAATACCGACGCATAGTTCATTAATGGTTCTTCTACATCATCTACCCACGTACGTGCACGATTAACACGACTATCAATAATTACAATTTGTCCATAATTTGGCATTTCATTCATAATATGATGCCACTTCGTTACGATTAAATATTGACCATTATGTAATGTATCCTCCATTGATTCACCAGATACACGTGTTGGTTGAATCAAAAAAATATGGATAACCATAGCAATAATCAACGCTAGTACAATAGCATAAATCCAATCTAATATTTCTTTTACAATTTTATTACTCATATTAACCTCTTAATGACCATTTTTTGTAAATCTGCCACCGAATACATCATGTACATCTTGAATCGTAATAAATGCCGATGGATCTACTTCATAAACAGTATTTTTTAACCTCATAATCTCAAGTCTAGTCACTACAGAATACAATACATGTTTAGGTTGCTTTAAATAACCACCTTCACCATACATAATAGTAACACCACGATTAAGGTTCGCATTTAATGCATCTGCAATATTCTTAGAATTCTCTGCATCTGTAATAATCATTACCCCTTTAGATTCATCAAGACCTGTAATTGTAATATCAATCATTTTATAAGCAATGAAATAAGCAATTAATGAGTACATAGCACTATTCCAACTATATACAAATCCTGCAGCGCCGAGAATAATAAGATTCATGGCCATTACGATTTCACCAACTGAGAACGTAGAGCGCCTATCAAATATAATTGCTACTATTTCAGAACCATCCAAAGAACCGCCATTACGTATAATCAAACCTACCCCAATACCTAATATGATACCACCAAAGATAGCACCCAAAAACGGATCCGATGTAATCGGTGTGAAATCATGTGCAAAGGTTGAAAAGATAGCCATCCATACGATAGAGAAGAGTGTAGAAAAGGTAAAATTTTTGCCATTAGCTCTATAACCAAGATATAAGAACGGCAAGTTAAAGAGTACGACGAAAATACTAAATGAAATTCCAGAAAGCTCTGCAGCCATCAAAGAAATACCAACTACACCACCATCGATAATACTATTCGGTACTAAAAATAAATCTAAGCCTATAGTGTAAATTAGGGCGCCTAAAATCATCATTAAGCAACGCATAATAAAATTTGACCAGTTATGCGTTGAAGTTTCATTTTTCATGCACTTCTCCTTTACCGTACAACTGTTCCATAGCATATAATCTTTTTTCTTCTAACACACTAGCGTCCATCGTATCATCTTGTATGTTTTTAGCAGCTTGACTCAACTGTTTTGTATACCGCAAGCCAATAACAAATGCGGTCAAATCATCTACAGGTTCTGGAGGAAATTGCATAGACGTAGGAATAATTCTACGCCATCCTGTAGGAGGATTATACTTCCAATATAGTTTTCTAGCCTCCTCCGTACTATGCGACTCATCAATTAAGCTAGTCGTAATTCTATGATTTCGTCCAATTTGTTGAAGAGATGGATACAAATATTTATGATTTGTACCATTTCCACATACAATATGAACAATTCCATAATATTCAGTTAATGTTTGTTCAATTTCATGGTTGAATTGTTTTGTCATAATAATTTTACGACAAACCATAGTACCAGACGGTGTTAAAATTGCCACACCAGTTTTCTCATTACCTGGATCTACAGCCAAAATGTATGTAGTATCAGTCATATAACTATCCTCGTTTAAAATACAGTAGTTATATTTTAACACAAAAAGAAGGTCTTATGTAAAAATTTACATAAGACCTTCTTTTAAAATATATAAAACCAAATTACTATTCATATTAATAAGCTGGCATTTTTGCCTTATCATTAAAGACAGGCATTTGGGTAATACGCAACTTAAGATGTACAGGCCCCGATGAATAAGTATCACCATCAACATACGCTTCTACATGAACCTTCCCATTAATAGTAGCAACACGTCGAATAGCAGTAAATAAATCATCCCCTGGTATCGTTCCGATATCCCCAGATAAGGAATCTGGAATGATTCCTTTCGCTCTCGCCTTTTCATTGACTTGCTTTAAAAATTGAAGCATAGCAGATTGAGCATTAGGCCCTCCATCCATTACAGCTGAGTGGATTACTTCTCCATTTTTAAATATAAATTGTTGCGGATACACTTGAATAACTGCCACTGCAGGTTCTCCAGCAATAATATTTCCAGCAGCCACAACTTGAACGACCATTGGAGTCTTTGCACTATTAAGCTTTTGTGTAGCAACCTCAATATTTTGACGATCTACATACACAACAGCTTGACCTTGATCTTCTATACCTAAGCGACGTAGTACCAATTTATTGGTGTCATCAATAATATTTTTGATAGCTGCTTGACTATCTTCTTCACTTAAACCTGGTCGAACAACAGCTTGTGCCAATAATTGATCAACTTGGAAAAGAATAGTTCCTTCACGCAAATGAATTATACCATTTTGCAACTGTTCTTGTGTTGTTTGGAGTTGCTTAATATGAGCTTCCATCTTAGCTCTTGTTGCTTCTAAATCAGCTAACTTTTTAGATACTTCATCATATGAAGCTTGAAGTGTTGCTAATTCAGCTTCAGTTGCATCTTTAGCAGCCTGTGCACTAGCTAATTCAGCCTTTGTAACTTCAACTTCGCTGCGAATTTGTTCTATTTCAGCCATTCGTTCTGCTAACTCTTTTTTATTTTGTTCAAGCAAAGCTTGCCCACGAATAAGCTCTTGTGTCTTAGCAGCCACCTCATCATTAAGTTGCTTCATATCAGCTCGCAATTGATCCATCCCAAAGAGAGCTGTTCTTACACTTTGAGAGGTAATAGTTAATACACCTACGGTAGCAGCAGCAACTAATAATCCCGTTACGATAGTAACAATAATCGATGTATGCTTAGGCCTTAATCCAAAGAGGGACATGCGACGCTTACCAACTTTAGTGCCTAACTTATCCCCCATGTAGGCAATAAGTCCACCCATAAGGGCAATAATAACTAATATTTTAACACCTACTAACATCGAGTCCCTCCTTTCATAAGATTACACAATTATTGGATGCAAAAATATGCTATTTCTTAAATCAAATTTATTTATATACTAGGTTACTTAGATACACGCCAATTTAAGTATAGGCCAGCAATAATGCCTAATGTATCTGGAATTAATGCAGCAAATACAGTCGGCAATGCACCACCTTTACCTAATGCACCAGCAAATGTCATCACCCCATAATAAATAAAGATGATTAAAATACTGATACCAAAACCAATAGATGAGCTAGAACGTTGCTTTTGAAGACCTAATGGAGCACCTACAAGAGCAAATACAAAGCTAGCTAATGGAATTGTAAAACGTTGATACATTTCCATTTCTAGTTTATTGGCATTCGTATAAGCCGCCTTATACGCTTTAATTTGATGACGTAATTCTTTGATTGTTAATTCTTCTGGTTTACGTTGATCTTGTTGAATATCCTTTGGTGCAGACTTAATTGGCAAGGATTGCTCCTTGAACTTCATTGTACGTTCTACACCATCACCAGCGGAAATATCATAAATAATGCCGTTTTGCATCACCCAATATTGGCCATTCCAAACAGCAGTGTCTGCATTTTCAACCTGTTGTAACTTGCCACCTTCACCAAACTGTTGCACCGTAATCATGCTTAATTTTTTAGTCTCCGCATTGTAGCTTTTAGCATACATTAATGTGCCTAAATCATTACCATTCATTGTTTTTAAAACGATATGATTTTGTGTTTGAGGCGATGCATTTTTCATAATCTGTTCGCGCACAATCGTTTGATACATATTATTTGTGCGTGGTACAACAAATTCATTAAATGCAACAGCACCAATTGAGATAATTAGAGCTATGATGTATACCGGCATCGCTAAACGTAAAAAGCTAAGACCACCGGCACGCATAACAACAATTTCACTAGTACTACTCAATCGACTAAAGGTCATAAGTGAAGCCAATAGTACTGACATTGGGAATGTTAAGATAACAATGCTTGGCAATGCCAACACAAAAGCTTTCATAACGAGAACTAGCGGTGCCCCATATTCAGTAATATATTGAGCAATTCTAAACAATGTGCCTGTGCCAATAAAAATACTGGTAAAAGCAAATACCCCAAATAGAAATGGGCCTACAAAGGCTTTTAATATATATTTATCTAATAATCTCATAGTCCCCTCCTACAATCTAAAGTTATCCCCTAAGTAATGCTCACGAGCGATTGGGTCGTTTGCAATTTCTTCAGGGGTGCCTTCTAGGAGGATCTTACCACTACTTAAAATATAAGCCTTGTCTACAATCCCCAATGTTTCGCGCACATTGTGATCCGTAATCAGGATACCAATGCCGCGATTTTTAACATGCAAAATGATTTGTTGAATATCTGCAACCGCGATAGGATCGACGCCAGCAAAAGGTTCATCGAGAAGAATAAAATTCGGTTCTAACGCAAGGCAACGAGCAATTTCTACACGGCGGCGTTCACCACCAGATAGTTGCATCCCCATACGATCCCGAACATGACCGATATGAAATTCTTCAATAAGAGATTCCACTATAGCTTCAATTTCATCAGATTTCTTTGATGTTGTTTGTAACATTGCACGAATATTATCCTCAACAGTCATGGATCGAAAAATTGATGCTTCTTGAGGAAGATACCCAATACCTTCAGCAACTCGTTTATACATTGGAATATTCGTAATATCCTTGCCATCAACGGTAATGATGCCAGAACTAGGTCGTTCAATGCCTACAATCATATAGAATGACGTAGTCTTCCCTGCCCCATTAGGACCTAGGAGCCCAACGACCTGCCCCTTATCAACGCGTAAACTAACTCCGTCTACGACATTGCGACCGCTAAAGGTTTTGACTAAGTTTTTGGTTTCTATATACATATTTAATCCTTATTGATTTGGAACAATGATAAGCGTACTACGACCACCTAATGTTTCAGCAGAATCATCAGCTAAACGAATTTTAAGCTCTGGTGCATTGAGTACATTACCATTTTGAACAGCATGAGCAGAGCCAGATAATAGTACAACCCCATCATTTTGATTAGGTGTTTGCGTATAGGTAGCGCGCTCCGCAGAGCCAGATACGTTTCGTTCTGGATTAGAGAATGTCACATCCCCTTGTGCTACTGCACGAATTTCTTTTAGCCAACCTTCAACTTGATTACCTGTCAAAGTAGTGCCTTCTGCAATTAAACGAGCGTTGCCAGATACAAGGCCATACTCAGTATCTGTATTATATTCAACTTTATCGCCAAAAATTTGACGATCACTACGTTGTAAATGAACACCGCCATTAGCAGTGAATTTATTATTATTGTAGCTGTGCACTGATTGTGCAGACATAGCCATATCAGAACCAATCATAGATACGCCACCATCAAGATTTGCTTCCTGAGTTTTTGTATTATACCATCCATTAGCACCAGTCATCGTTTTATCAGCTTGAGTAATTACTACATTACCTTTTGCATCAGCACGCCCCGTATTGCCATCATAAGATAATGTATCTGCGCTAATAGTCAAAGGATCATTTGCGGCCCAAGCTGTAACAGATGCTGTCATAAGCATAGCCAAAATAGCCATACCAATCTGTTTTTTCTTATTCATTATATTTCCTCGCATTACTTCTTCGTTAACTTTGCATTACCAATAGCTTTAATTTTCTTCAAGGACATATTTCCTTCAAGTTTATCACCAGTTAATGTTATATCTTTACTGTTATAGGTAAAGGCAGATTTAGATGTCAACGTTTTCGTCTTATTATCAAAGTGAAGTGCATCAGTTTTAAACTCAGCTCCATCAGTATTTGTGGCTGTAACACCTTGATCAATATCAAGGGAGTTGCGATCACCGGTCAATACAGCATGAGGTGCTGTGATTGTTGTAGTTACATCATCTTGATAGAAAAGACCTTTTAAATTAGTCAGGACAATAGCTTTTGTACGTGGATCATATTCAATCTTTTCAGCTGATAATGCCCACACTAGCTTACCATCTTTTTCCTCTTGTAGGTCGGCTCCTTGGAAGTTAATAAGTTGTCCATTCTGATTTTGAGTAGTACCCACATCACCAGAGTCTTTCATAATATATATGATTAGACCAATTAGAGCCAACACTATAGCGGCCACTATGGCAATTAATTTTTTATTATTTTTCATGTGCCCTCTCCCGTGCAGCTATCTTCTTATCATAATCAATAATTTGGTCCATCTTAGTCATCCAACGATGTTGGAACCAAAGCCACTCATCTGGATGCTCACGAATAAAATCTTCTGTAACACGTACACATTCCTCAGTTAGACGATACATATCTGCATCTTCATCACCTGTATCAATATAATATAAGGCTGGTAGAATGTGAACAATATGACCACCTTCAGGCTTGCGGGATGCAAAAATTGGAACTACTGGTGAGCCAAATTTTTTGGCAAATGTAGCAGGACCTATAACCGCTGAAGAATCCTGTCCCAAAAATGGAATAGGTAATCCATTAATATAGCCATCTTGGTCTGCTAAAAAACCAAGTAATTTTTTCTTTTTTAATGCCTTAGCAGCAGAAACAATTTCATTACCACCGCTAGCAAACACATCAAGCCCTACCATCTCACGATATTCATTCATAAGACGAGTAAATTGAGCATTAGGTTGTTTCTTAACAATTGTAGTAGATGGGTACCCATGAGCAGCCATAGCGCCTCCCATCCATTCCCAGTTGCCAATATGACCAGTAAGAACTATGACACCTTTATCGTTAGCGATGGCTTTCTCTAAATGTTCTACCCCTCGCATTTCAATATATTTATTGATAAAAGATTTTGTTAGATTTGGCATGTACAAGACTTCCATAACACTACGGCCAAGATTCTTAAACAATTTTTCAATCAATTGTTCCGCTTCTTGATCATTCATGTTCATGCCAATCTTTATATTCTTTATACCTCTGAGTTTTTGCTTCTTCGCTATAAGACCATATACTGGCCCTAAACTAGCGCCTATGAGCAAAATGAGCTTGTATGGCAGTCGGCAAACAAGCCAGCTAATACCTTTGACTAAATGGTATTGCCATTCGTTATTCATTCTGCCCACCTCCTTTATTGTCCATGAGCATGGGCCTCTCGTGCATAGTCTGCTACAATAGTTTCCCACAGTCCTTGATTCTTCAAGATATATTCTATAGCCTCTCTAACAGCACCATGGCCACCATTGACAGTAGAAATAAATTTAGCTAATTGTTTAACCTCTGATACCGCATTATTTGGTGCCATCGGTAGACCCACAATTTGGAGTGCTCCTAAATCATTTAGGTCATCTCCCATATACGCAATCGACTCTAATTTAATTTGATATTCCTTACAAAGGGTTCTCAATGCTTCTGTTTTATTGGCATGGCCCATAAGTAGTGCATCAAAATGAAGCTCTTTAGCACGTCGCTCAACCATCGGAGATATCCGGGCTGTAATAATAGCAAGCTTAAGTCCTGCTTTTCGAGCTGCCGTTAAGCCTAAGCCATCTTTTACAGTAAAAGACTTAATCTCTTCCCCACTTGATGTATAGATTAGAGTACCATCAGATAGCACACCATCAACATCAAGAACTATCCATTGAATATTCATTACACAATGCCTCTACGCAATAAATCCGTAATATGAACAATGCCTAGACATTTGTTATCTGTATCTACAACTGGTAACACAGTAATAGGGCGAGGTTGGTTTTTCTCCATTAAATGAAGAGCTTCAGCCGCTAATTTGTCCTTTGTAATCGTACGAGGCATAGAGGTCATCATATCCTCTACAGGCCATTCTAGGAAATTACTGCCAGAATCTAATCCGCGGCGCACATCACCATCGGTAACAAGGCCTAATAAGTGACCTTCTTCATCAATAACATTAGTAGCACCTAAACCTTTTTCGGTCATTACAAAGAGTGCATCTCGCACTGTTGCACCTTTAAATACCGTAGGATTATCTTCACCACCATGCATAATATTTTCTACGGTCAACAATAATTTGCGACCAAGAGAACCACCTGGATGGAATACAGCAAAGTTTTCAGGTGTAAAGTGATGTCGTTCTAATAAGCATACTGCTAAGGCATCACCTAATGCTAAAGCAACAGTAGTACTTGTAGTTGGCGCTAACCCCAATGGACAAGCTTCACGTTCTACTTCAGCTAGCAATACAATATCAGAATTCTTAGCTAATGTAGATTCTGGTTTACCTACAACACAAATTAATTTTGCACCTATGCGACGTAAGGATGGTAAGATACTGATGATTTCGCCTGTTTCACCACTATTGGAAAAAGCTAATACTACATCATCTTCTGTAATCATACCAAGATCGCCATGCACACCTTCACCAGGATGCATGAAAAGTGCCGGTGTACCAGTACTAGCCAAGGTAGCCGCAATTTTGCGACCAATATGACCAGATTTTCCCATACCAGTACATACTACACGGCCCTTACAAGCCAAAATCATATTTACAGCATTTACAAAATTGTGATCCAAACGAGAACTTAATTCCTCAATAGCACGTGCTTCCTCATGAAGTACCTGTGCTGCTTGTTCTAAAATAGTCACAAATACCGCCCCTAACCTTTTACGATTTTATCAATAGCTACTAAATCTCGTAGCAAAGCTTCAAAATTATCTAAGTATAACATGTTTGGACCATCGGATAAGGCTTCCTCTGGATTATCATGTACTTCAAAGAATAGACCATCTACACCACTTGCAACAGCGGCACGAGCCAAGTTTGGTACAAATTCGCGATTACCACTAGATTTAGTACCTGCGCCACCAGGTAATTGAACGCTATGAGTAGCATCAAAGATTACAGGATAATCAAAAGAGCGCATAATTGGGAATGACCTCATATCTACTACGAGGTTGTTATAGCCAAAGCTAAAACCGCGTTCTGTAAGCATAAGATTTTCGTTACCAGTTTCTTTCATTTTATTAAGAACATTTTCCATATCCTTAGGAGCCATAAATTGACCTTTTTTTACATTTACGCATTTACCAGTTTTAGCAGCCCCATATACAAGGTCTGTTTGGCGACATAAGAATGCAGGAATTTGAAGAATATCTAATACTTCAGCAGCAGGTTCAATTTGCTCGATAGAGTGAATGTCACTTACAATAGGCACATTAAGTTCCTTCTTGATAGATGCAAGCATTTTTAGGCCTTCCTCTAAACCTGGGCCACGAAATGAACCAAAACTAGAACGATTGGCTTTATCGAAAGATGCTTTAAAGATGTAAGGAACGCCTAAACGATGACAAATTTCTTTTGCTCGTTTACCAATAGTTAAGGTACGATCATAGTCCTCAATAACACAAGGACCTGCAAGGACGAAGAGACCTTTGCCGCCACCAACTGTAATATCTTTAATTTGAACTGTTTTCATTTATTTCTCCTCTTGCTCGTAAATTGCATTCACACGAGCTAAGTCTTCAGGTGTATCAACACCAATAAATCGTTTATCCGTAAGAATAACACGAATAGTGTAGCCATTTTCAAGAGCTCGCAATTGCTCTAACGATTCAGTTTTTTCCGCAGGAGTCGGTTCCATCTTTGCATAGTTTAATAAAAAATCTCTACGATATGCATAGATACCAATATGTTTAAGTGGAGCACGTACAAAATCATGGCGAGGATAGGGAATTAAAGATCTAGAAAAATACATTGCATCATTGCGATTATTTAAAATAACCTTCACCGCTGATGGCTCATCATATTCATCTTTCAACAAAGGAGTAGCTACGGTTGCCATTTGTAAGTTTGGATCCTCTTCAAAAAGTCGTGCCAAATCATCTATAAGTTTAGGCTCAATCATAGGTTCATCACCTTGAACATTAATAATGACATCTAAGCCAGTATAATAACTAGCAACCTCCGCTAATCGATCCGTTCCTGTAGGGTGATTAGGATCTGTCATCATAACAGTTCCCCCAAAGTTTTGAACTGCAGAATATACACGACCATCATCAGTAGCAACAATAGTACATTCTGTCTTTGTCGCTTGTGACACCCGTGCATAAACCCTTTCAATCATTGGTTTACCTGCAATATCCGCTAATGGTTTCCCTGGTAATCTTGTAGAACCATAACGAGCAGGAATAACGCATCCAAACTTCACAATAATCCCCCATTTCTGTTATTCGTGTATCTAATTATTATACACTAAATCTCTAAATTTTCTATGAATTCTTGTTTTCCAGAGATGAATTCAATCCCAATAGATAGCACTAGAATCGGCATTTTCAAGTCTTCAATTGCATGCAATTGACTCAACTTCACCGCATCCTTCTCCGTGATACAAATAGCATCTGCTTGATGAGCAAATGCCTCTTTCCAAATATCTACAACATCATCATTTTCGAAATTATGATGATCACCAAATGGCATTGTATGGACCACATTATATCCGATATCGGTCAATGTTTGTGTAAAGGATTGAGGGTTCCCAATACCACTAACCGCCATGATTCGATGCTTTTGATATGTATCGACTGGAGAACCATTTTCTCCGTTGGCCCACTCATCTAATGTATACATACATTGAGGCTTGTGGATTGTTTCATATACAGGTGTATTGGGAAGCATATGAGCTAAACGCTTACGGATACCTGAAACAACACCTGGTGCCACTTGATCCACCTTGGTAAGAACAATAATACTAGCTCTCTGTAACCCACTAAGCGGTTCTCGTAATAAACCACGGGGTAATACATGGTCATAACCAAATGGGTTAGAAGCATCAAGCAGAACGATATCAATATCTCGAGCTAATGCACGATGTTGAAAACCATCATCCATAACTAAGCAGTCGGACCCAAGCTCATCTATAGCAATTTGTGCCGATAAAGCCCGTTCACGACCGATAATCACATTGGACTTTTGTAATACCTTAGCCAACAGCCAAGCCTCATCACCACTAATGGATGGTTCTACCAACATCGTACCATCTTTAGAAATAATTATATTTTTCTTATTGTCCTCAGCTCGATAGCCACGGCTAAGTACCGTAGGATGAAGCCCTTTTCGGGCGAGTATATCACATATAAATCTCACCATTGGCGTTTTACCAGTACCTCCAGCGGTAATGTTACCAACACTGATAACAGGTACGGTAACTCTAGTTACCCCTTTTCCCGCATCAAAGCGAGCATTTCGTATTGATACAGCCTTTTCGTAACCTTTACTTAGAAAGCCCAAGCTAGAACGAGCTATATCACCTAATATGGATTGATTTTCACCACTAACAATGGATTTGAATAATGCTTCCCCACTCATAGGTGACTCCTCCTATTATGTAATATCATGAATTAATGAAATAAATCATATCTATCTTATGGAACAATATGATGTTTTTCGAATAATTGACGCAACTCTTGTGTATTACGTTGAGTAGCACCTCGATTTTCACGAATAATATCAAGACAATTTTGACCCATTTCCTTCGCCAAGCCTTTGTCTTTACATAAACGTAACACCATAGTGGTTAACTCTTTACCATCCTTTACTTGCTCACAAGCATGACGAGAGTTTAATAAACTAAAAATCTCTTTAAAATTAAACATATATGGTCCTACAAGAATCGGTTTGCCATGTGCTGCAGGTTCAAGAATATTATGGCCCCCAGTTTTCACAAGAGAACCACCAACAAAAATAATATCCCCTAAGCTATATAAACGACCGAGTTCGCCAATAGTATCCAAAACAACTACAGGTATTCCTTCATGAACTGGCTCTGTCATATCACTACGACAAATAGCATTTAATTCATAACGCTTCGCTAGATTTTGAACATCATGACCACGATATATCTCACGAGGCGCAATTAGTAAACGAGCTTGAGGGTATTCTTGTAATACTTGTTTAAAGGTCTCAAATATTGTTTCTTCCTCACCCTTATGTGTACTACCAGCAATAATTATAGGATGATTATTACCAAAGCCAAACTCTTCAAGAAGAGATTGTTTTTCTTCGTTTGATACAGTAGCGTACGTTTGGTCGTACTTCATATTCCCTGTTACAGTAATATCTGGTGTATGAGCTCCTAACACTTCAATATGTGCTGCATCAAACTTAGATTGCATACAAAAACGTTCAATAGAACGCAACATTTCTTTTGTGAACGCACTAATATATTTATAGCGTTTCATACTACGATCAGAAATCCGCCCATTAACCATCATAACAGGAATATCTTCTGATTGCGCAATGCGCAAGAAATTTGGCCAAATTTCTGTTTCTACAAGTAAGATAGTAATAGGTTTAATAATATGCAAAATCTTACGTGTCAAATAAGGCAAATCAAGAGGAAAGAAAATAATACCTTCTGCCTCCGGAATAATGCGATGTGCCATTGCATGACCTGTAGCAGTTACGACAGATACGACCACAACGGCTTCAGGAAATTCCTTTTTTACCTCTTTTACTAACGGACTAGTAGCTACAATTTCCCCTACAGAAGCAGCATGAATCCAAATAGCACGACGTCCTTCAATTTTCTTTAGTAATGAGGCTGGCATATAGCCTGCACTCTGTTTGATACGCTCATAAAATCCATCTTCAAAGGCGAGACGGTATAAAATAACCGGAATCAAGCCAATCCAATAAAATATGAGCAATACATTATATATCCAGTACATGGTTATCCTTTGTTGGAGAATTGAACGGAATAGAGATGATTGTACAATCCGCCATTAACAGCTAATAGCTCTTGGTGAGTCCCCTGCTCTACCAAGTGGCCTTGATTAAGTACAACAATTTGATGAGCATTTTGAACTGTGCTCAATCGATGGGCAATAACAAATGCAGTACGCCCTTTCATGAGGCGATCTAGTGCCTCTTGTACAAGTTTTTCACTCTCTGTATCTAATGCAGATGTGGCTTCATCCAAGATTAGAATACGAGGATCTTTTAAAATAGCACGTGCAATGGCTACCCGTTGACGTTGACCGCCAGATAAGGAGCTGCCTCGCTCACCTACAACTGTATCGAGACCATCAGGCATCTTTTCTACGAACTCAAGAACATTAGCAGCCTTAGCAGCTTCATATACCTCTTCATCAGTAGCATCTAATCGACCATACAAGATATTCTCTTTAATTGTGGCATTAAATAATACTGTTTCTTGTGGTACAAGTCCGATTTGCTCACGTAATGATTTAAATGTAACATCTTTTACATTATAACCATCAATGGTAAGAGCGCCACCCGTTACATCGTAGAAGCGAGGTAACAAGTTAGCAAGAGTCGTTTTACCTGCTCCAGATGGACCAACAAGGGCTACACTTTCACCAGCCTTAACAGACAACGTGAAGTTTTCAAGCGCCGTTTTTTCACCATCATAAGAGAAGGAAACATCTTTAAACTCTACATCGCCTTTAATAGATGGCAACGTAATAGCATCAGCTTTTTCTACAACATCAGTTTTAGTATCTAAGATTTCAAATACACGATCAGCTGCTGCTAAGGCTTTTTGAATGTTACCATACACTTGGCTCAAGCGTTTTACCGGGTTGGACAAATTAATGGCATAAATCAAGAAAGCAATCAAAGAGCCTGCTGTAATAGTTCCTGTTACTACAGAATAGCCACCATACCAAAGAATGACTGCCACTGCAATAGCCGCAGAAAACTCAACCATTGGACTTAGTAAACTAGTCAACTTAGTAGCTTTAATAACAGCTTTAAAGTTGCGATCATTTTCATCTTCAAAACGCTTGCGTTCAAAATCTTCACGGGCGAAGGATTTCACAACACGAATTGCACTAATAACCTCTTGTAAAAGGGCTGTAATGTCAGCCACACGACCTTGTACATCATGACCTGCGACGCGAAGCTTTTTACCAAATACATTGATAATGACCAACACTACAGGAACCGTAATAAAGGTAACGAGTGTCAATTTCCAGTCAATGAGAAGCATAGACACGAGAGAACCTATCAGTGTTACAGATTCTGTAATAAAGGAAATTAAGTTATCCACTACAGCAGACTGAAGCGCAGCAACGTCATTTGTAAGATTACTCATGATAACGCCTGTTTTACGGCGGTCAAAATAAGATAAACTTAATTTTTGCAAGTGATTAAAAATAGCCTCACGGACATCGATGATGACACGTTGTCCAATGTAGGACATATTATAGGTTTGACCATAGGTAGCAAAGCCACGAATTAAGAATATAAGAATGATAGCCCCTACAATGAGGTTCAACATAAACATATTCTTTTCATCTAATACTTGGTCTACTACATTTTTAATTAACCAAGGAACTACCAAGTAGGCTGCAGCCGCAACAATCATGCAAAATACTGCAAAGATCATGCGTTTATAATAAGGCTTTACAAAATATAAGAGCCTAGAGTAACTATTCATTACATTTCTCCTTACCGAGATTATATACTAATTCCGCTACACGCTTTACGGCGCCTGGTTCACCTAATTTATGATGTACTTCACGCAATTCACTGCGCATAGCTTTATTTTTCTCAACATCAGTTAGAAGAGGTTCCACTAAAGATACAATAGCCTGTGGTGTAACAGAATCTTGTAATAATTCAGGAATTACCTCTTTACCAGCCACAATATTAGGCAATCCTACATGTGATACATTTACTACCATTTTTCCAATACCATAAGTAATTGGGGAGACACGGTACAGTAACACTGTCGGTAATTCCATCATTGCTGTTTCCAACGTAGCAGTTCCTGATGCGGCAAGGCACACATCACAAATCTGCATCAAGTCATACGTATGGTCTTCTGTAATCGTAACAGGCACCTTATGGGCATCGATAAAGGTTTCCAGCTCACTGCGATCGATGGTATGTGCTCGAGGTAAGAAGAATTGAATATCTTCATGGTTTGCCATCAATTGCTCACCACTTTTTAACATCGTATCAAGCAATGATAAAACCTCTTGCTTGCGACTGCCAGGCATGAGTAAAACCTTTTTAGCCTCTTTACGGGCTCCAAAATATTCCTCAGCCTCATCTTTAGTCATTGTAGGATGTACGATATCCAATAAAGGATGCCCTACAAATTCTACATCGCATTTATATTTGCGATACGCTTCTGCTTCAAAAGGAAATATAGATGCTACCTTAGTGACATACTTGCGAATCGTATTGCCACGGCTACTATGCCATGCCCAAATTGTAGGGGCAATGTAATATAGAACAGGAATCCCTAATTCATGAGCTACGGCTGCCAGCTTCATATTAAATCCAGGATAGTCTACACATACGAGAATATCCGGTTTTTCCTTCATCATGACACGTTTTAAATAGGTGCGAAGTTTAAAGAATTTTGGTAAGGATTTGACAATCTCTACAATCCCTATAACACCTAAGTTTTTAATATCGTATACGATGCGAACACCAGCGCGTTCCATCAAGGTGCCACCCATACCAAACATATCGACCGAAGGATCTATTTCTTTTAGTGCATTTGCAACGCTGGCCGCATGAGTATCACCGGATGCTTCTCCGGCAGAAAACATGACTTTCATTATGCATCCTTTCTGGAATTCACAAATTCTTGGTCTACAGCACAGATGACAATACCATGGCGATTAGCCATATCAAGTACGTCTTCTTGCTGAACAAAAATAGTCTTTTCTGCTTCAACAGCTAACACTTTACAGCCACTGTCAATCATAGACATTAATGTTTTAATCCCCACAGCAGGTACATCAAAACGCACGTCTTGATTTGGCTTTTCTGTTTTAACTACAACTGCATCGCCACGACCTAACTCACCGCCACGCAAAATGCACTTATCAGTACCTTCAATAGCCTCGATAGCCATTGCCGCTTTGTGCTTAACAACAACAGTTTGTCCAATATCAAGACCACCCATTTGTTTTGCTAATTCAAAGCCAAAGCAAATATCCGCCCATTGCTCATCAGTTGGTTGTGCTTTTGAAAGCACCCCCACCTTTGGCATAAATGGTTTTAGATATACGGTTTGATCTAAAACTTTAAATCCTTCTCTTTCGATTTCATCAACGATGGCAAGCATAATCGTGTCATCCTTGCGATTTTTCAAACGTTTAAGCACGCCTAATGTTTTCAAGTCTGGGAAAGCAAGGCCCTTAAAAAGAATTTCTTTAGTAACTTTGCCTAACATGGTTAACTCCACAACACCTTCATTTTTCAAGGTTTTGAAGATTTTACCTAGTTTAGCAACACTAATATCATAGAAAGCATCGGCCTCAGCCTTCAAAGCCGGGTCTACATCTGGAACCACGCCGATAACAACTACCTCGTGACCTAATACATGAGCGGCACGCATGAATTCTACAGGTAAAACTCCAATGCCTGCAATCAATCCTACCTTTGCCAAGACTATACCTCCTAGATGACCTACGGCCTATATATCAATTAGTAATTACAAATTTACAATAAATAATGCCTCAAAAAAGACATAATCATATACAATATATTGTACTATAAATGGATACTTTTTACCATTAAAACACTATGTTTTATGCCTATTTCTTCAACATTTTAACAGAATTATTTTAATCCTAATTTTACAACTCAGGAACGTAAAATATATTCAAATATTTTTATCAAAATATTTTATATTAATGAACTACTATTATAAAATTCTTATCCCATTAAAAGCCTAAATTTTATAGATCATATAAAAATATTAATATTTATAGATTACACAAAAAGACCTCGTACATTGTACGAGGTCTTTTGAATTAGTCGCGACGTGTACGCATAATACCACGATCGGCATTGCGTAAGAAGCGTAATAAATTTTCAATTTCTACAGAAGAATCAAGCTGCATTTCCATTTCTTCAATAGCCTTAGATAAACTAAAACCAGAACGATAAATAATACGGAATGCTTGTTTCAAATCTCGGCGTACTTCTTCTGAAATACCTGCACGAGATAAGCCAACAGAGTTAAGGCCGATAACACGCGCTGGTTGACCATCAGCAATAACGTATGGTGGAATATCTTGGACCACCTTAGCCATGCCACCAACCATAGCATTTCGACCAATCTTAACAAATTGATGAATACCTGCAAGGCCACCAATAACTACGCGATCTTCAACGATAGCGTGACCAGCTAAGCCTGCACAGTTACTCATAATTACATTATTGCCAACAATACAGTTATGAGCCACATGTGTACATGCTTGAAGCAAGCAGTTATTGCCTACACGTGTTTCTTCACCTTCGCCAGTAGCGCGGCTAATAGTGACAAATTCACGGATAACCGTTTCATCGCCAATATTACAATAGCTTTTTTCGCCTTTGAATTTTAAATCTTGCGGTTCCAACCCAATAGATGCGCTAGGGTAAATCTCACAACGCTTACCAATGGTTGTCCAACCACCAATTACAACATGTGCACCGATTTGTGTACCATCGCCAATTTCGACATGTTCGCCGATTATAGCGCCAGGACCTACGATTACATCTTTGCCCAATTTAGCATTTGGATGGACTATGGCTGTACTATGGATGTTGGATTCTGCATTTTCCATGCCTACAACTATCACTACAATCACTCCTCAATCATTATACAAGGGCAAACATGTATTCACCGCTAGCGCACAATTTGTCGCCAACATAGGCACGGCCTTCAACCTTACCCATTTTACCTTTGATTTTTACAATATCAACTTCCATACGCACTTGATCACCAGGTTTTACAGGATGACGGAAACGAACTTTATCAATACCTGTAAACATAGGTGTAAGACCGCGGTTTTCTTCAGGATATAGCAAAGCAATACCACCAACTTGTGCAATAGCCTCAGTCAATAACACGCCTGGCATTACTGGATTACCTGGGAAGTGACCTTGGAAGAACAATTCGTTGAATGTAGCATTTTTAATGCCCACAGCGCGTTTCATAGGTTCTAACTCAACGATGCGATCTACCAAAAGCATAGGATAACGATGAGGTAAAATTTCTAAAATGTCTTCGTGATTAAGAATCATGGCTGTGTCTCCCTTATTTCTTCCATTATACTACGAGCCAATTTTGAGTTTAATTCATGACTCGATTTCATAGCAATTACATGACCTTCGATTCGTCCTAATAAGAATAAGTCGCCTACTACGTCTAATGCCTTATGACGAACTAATTCGTCATCAAAGCGAGGTACAGACAAACACTTCTCATCATCATAAACTAACGCATTATCTAAGGTACCACCTTTTGCAAGGCCCATAGCCTGTAATTGTTCTAATTCTTTCATAAATCCGATAGTTCTAGCAGCACTAATATGCTCTTTAAAGTATTCTGGTGAAACCTCAAAATCGCAATTTTGCGTACCAAGTAACGGATGACTGTTAACCGATGTAAATGTAATGCGATAGCCATCGTATGGCAAAATAACTATAAAACGATCACCATCATAAATAGTATGAGAGCGAGTTATTTTATATACATGACGTGGTGCTGTTTGTTCTTGAATGCCAGCCTCTTCTATAAGGCCTACAAAAATAGCACTACTACCATCACCTACAGCAGGTTCAGGAGAATCCATCTCGATATAACAGTTATCAATATTCATAGCACTGAACGCAGCCATAACATGTTCTACAGTGAAAACCTTCGCTTCACCATTTTCCAATGTAGTAGCGCGCATAGTGTTCGTCACATTATCAATGTGTGCTCGCACAGAAGGATGACCTTCAATGTCCGTGCGGATAAACACAATTCCTGTATTTTCAGGTGCAGGTTTAAAAACCATATTCACTGGTTCACCGCTATGAAGGCCAATCCCTTGATATGAAATAGCCTGTTTAATTGTTTGTTGTGGCTTACTCATAAGAAAGTCCTTTCATAATCTGAATTCACGTTTACTATACACCAATATGTATTATACCCTATTTGCATAGGTGATACAAGAAATTTACCATATATTCAATGATTTTGAAAGCATTTTTCACATAATTAACTTTATATAAATTTAATTATAGTTAGTACTTTATACACTGCAAAATAAAAAGAGACTTTACTATGCTTTATTCATGCGGCATCTAAATCGACACTGTACAAATATACATGTAAAATCTCTTTATATTTAATAATTAGTGATATACATCTGGCGGAGTTTCAATCTGCTCGCCATAGAAACGACGTGTCCACTTCCAACGGTTATGAAGCCAGAACCAATCTTCAGGATATCTTCTAATATAATCTTCAATAAACTCATTTAAAAGCGTTGTTGTTACCGCTATATCACGTTTTTTATCATCTGTACGCTCCACATAAATTGGTGGATGCACTTCAATCTCATGCTTCTCAGAAAATGGACTATAATGTATTGTCACAAAAATGATAGGTACATCTTGCATACGAGCCAGTACAGCTGGACCAGCAGCCGTCAATGTTTCATAACCAAAGAATGGTACAAGAACACCATCATCACCAGGATCCTGATCCATAATAAGGCCTAAAAAAGCACCTTTTTTTAGCTCATTGATCATTTCCCGCACACCAGTTTTATAAGTCACATGTTGGTGCATAATCTGACGATATTCATTGATAAACTTATCGGCATCACCATTCTGTTTCATGGCCACAGAAATCAACGGATACCCTTCCGAAGCAAGAACCCCCCCAAGGAGTTCCCAGTTGCCACTGTGAACAGCCGCCAAGATTGCGCCTCGACCATTTTCTAAAGCATCATCTAAGTACTCTTTGTTAATAAACTCTACCATGTCTTTGTATGCACCATCCTTAATTTCAGGATAGCGTAATACATCAATAATCATACGACCAAAGCGTGTAGTACTAGCTTTCGCAATACGTCGAGCTTCCTTGGGGTCATCGGTAATATTACAGAATAGAATTTGGCCTATCGCTAGGCGCTTGCGTTTAGGCGGTACCGCTAACCACGCAATTTCACCAAGCAATGTACCAATAGCATATTGCAACCCTTTAGGTAATAAGCAAATAAAGGCACTAAAGATTTTCATAAACCTATACATGGATTATTAGCTCTCCTTAAGCTGTGCTTTCAAAGCGTCAACTTCTTTTTGTAATTGTTTTACAGTTTTCACCATATCTGGCAAACGATTTTCATAAGCAGCCAATTTTAACCATTCTTTATGCGGTCTCATCGGATATCCTGCCATAATAGAGTTGGATGGTACGTTACCAGTAATACCAGTTTTCCCAGCAAACTGTACATTATCTCCAATCGTAATATGACCAGTACAACCTGTTTGTCCTGCAAAAATAACATGGTTACCACATTTAGTACTACCCGCAATACCTACTTGGGCAATCAAAAAGCAATCTTCACCAATTTCAACATTATGACCAAGATGAACTAGGTTGTCAATCTTCGTGCCACGACGAACTAATGTAGAACCCATTGTAGCATTATCAATAGTTGTACAAGAACCAACTTCAACATCATCTTCAAGAATAACATTACCTACTTGCGGAATATGTGTATGCACACCGTTTTCAGTAGCAAAACCAAATCCTTCGCCACCAATGACTGCTTTAGCACGCAATACAACACGTTTGCCTAAAATACAGTTTTCATGAACAATGGCACCAGCATAAATGTCAGAACCTTCACCTACACGCACATTGTGTCCAATATAAACATATGGACGAATGGTTACATTATCACCAATAACTGCATTATCATTAATAACACAATAAGCACCAATAGCAACATTTTGTCCAATTGTTACATTTTCGCCAATAATAGCTGTACTATGCACTTCTCTAGGAACAACAACAGGTGGATGGAAGAGTTCTAACACTTGTGCAAATGCTACTTTTGCATTATCAACTACGATTTGTGCCATCGACGCCTCTTTCACTTCAGATTCAACGATGACAGCACCCGCTTGACATAATGCAATATGTTCAACATATTCACCTACTGCAAAAGTTATGGATTGTTTTGCGGCTTGATCAAAGCTACGTGTTTCAGTAATAACAATAGATTCATCGCCTATAACATGACCGCCTACTAATGTTGCGAGTTCCTGTAAAGTTTTTTCCAAGGTAAACTCCTCCCCCTGTGATAACCCTTAATTATTGTGCGCTTTCAGTATTAACTGCTGTAGTTTGACCTGATTGTTGATTATTTTGTTGAGCATCTTGTTGCTCTTGAGCTTTAGCTGCATTTTCAGCTTCTTTAATTTGATCATCAGAAGCTTTACCCATCTTAGTAATCAAATCTTCAGTTACATCAGATCCGCCACCAACAATAGCACCTTTTTCAATAACAACATCAAGTTTTTTCTCTTTTACAAGCTCACCAACTTTTTGTTCTTGATATTGACGATATTCTTGAGCTTTTGCATTGGCAAATGCATTTAATTCTTGATTAGCTTGATTAAATACATTTTGTTTAGATGCTTCATCTGCAGCTGCAATTTTGGCATCTAGTTCAGCTTTTTTAGCATTAATTTCCTTAGTAATTTCAATACCTTTTTCAGTGCTGTTTGCTACTTTCACGCTATCAACATAACCAATATTGTTAGAACCACAACCACCCAAGATAGCCATAGAAGCTACTAAAGATGCACCTAATACTAAAGATTTAATTCGTTTATTCATAATATAACTCCTTATTCAACTCGATAGGACGCCTTGACGGCATCAGTAATATCAAGACCCTTAATATTACCACCATCATCGATAATGACTAAATCTAAATGTTGTTCCTCTGCAATAATTGCTACGCGCATACGAACATCTTCTAAAATGGCTTCATGAAGTGCACTCACTTCAGCCTCTTTATCCGATAGCTTTTTGGCCCAAGAATCATTCCAATCCTGTGCTACAGGCAAATTATTATTAGCAATGATAGATTGTGCTTGTTGTTGTACCATTGTATCCCGCTTTACAGCTAATTCCTTTTGCAAGGATGCTGCATATTGGTTAAGTTCTTCTTGACCTTTTTGTTGCATAGGTGCTAGCTCAGCTTGTACCTTAGCTTTAATAGAGTCTACATCAAGATTAGAAGGCTTTCTCTTAGCCAACAGTTCCTTTAATCGCTCCTCTTTCTTAGACTTCTCTGCCATAGCTACCTGTTTTTGTGCATCATCAATATATACACGAGCATCATACGCATATAAATCTAATTGAAGATTTACAATTTCAAGATCATATTCATTAGCACTAACTTTTAACTGGGCTAAATACTTTTGAGTGAGTTCATTTCGCTTCGCATTTAATTGCTGATTCAATTCATTTTCTTTTGTTGCAATACGAGTTTGCAATTCCACCGTAAGTGCATCAGATAAAGTTGAATCTAATGCAAGAGATTTCAACTGTTCCTCTTGTGTCTCTGACTTAGCATTTAGAGCTTGTTGTTCAACTTCATATTGACGTTGCAAAAGATCTAGCTCATTTTTAGCTTGTTTATAATCCTCATAAGAGGGATTAAACTCTAATACATCGTCAATCCGTACAACACCTATTGATACCCCATCAGGACTCTGCTGACGATTTGTCACAAATCCATAGGCCCAAACCATAGCACATAATGCAACAACGAGAAAGATGACAAATCCAATATATCGTTTTTTCCCGTTCATTGTCGTTCTCCCTTACATAGAACTACATTTTATTTTTTTGCATCATTAGCTAATTTTTTCAAAACTTGATCTGTAATATCTACACCACCGTATAATACAGTGTCTTTAGTCATAACCACACTAAGACCTTTAGCATCGCCAACTGCTTTTGCGGCTTCCATTGCTTTATCTTGAACAGATTTAGCAATTTCTTGATCTTTTTTTGCTAGGTTTTGACGAGCTTCTTCAGCAAGTTTTTGTTTAGTAGCATCATCTTGTGCTGCATCTATTTTAGCTTGTGTTTCTTGTTGTAATTGACTTTGATAACTCATATATTCTTGAGCTGCAGAGATATAAATTGGATTATCTTGAGACATCATACGAGATGTATCGATAACACCAATTGTACTATTACCGCTATTTCCACTTGGCGTAGCCATTTGTGTATACGCTAATGCGCCAATACCAATAATAAAAATAGCAGCAATGACGATGGAAAAAATCTTCACATTCGCCTTGTTGTTCATCATTCGCATCATAATAGAGTGCCCTCATTTCCTTAAATTACTACATCAAAGAATGCCATATAGAGATATTGGTGAAAGCCTCTTTAGAAAAGAGGCCTCCACCATATACATTTACTATATTAGAATTGTGTGCCGAAGCTGAAGTGGAATTTATTTTTATGTTTACCCACACCATAATCAAGTTTAACTGGACCAATAGGTGTAGTAATACGAACACCAGCACCAACGCCATAGTTGAATGTTTTCTTGCTATTGTACCAAGAAACATTTGGTGCATCCCATGCATCACCGATATCAGTGAACAATACACCACTAACCTTTTTAACGATAGGGAATCGGAATTCCAATGTAGCATTGTACATATACTTACCACGGAATTGATCATCTTCGTAACCACGTAAGGAATCAGCGCCACCCAATGTAAATAATTGGCTATAAGGTGCATCGCCTTGGATAAAACCACCACGTGCGCGGAATGCCAAAACATTCTTAGCGCCTAGTTTTTTATACATACGTGCTTCAGCTGTAAATTTATAGAAGTCGAAGTCGCCACCTAAACCATGACCAGCCCATTGTGCTGTATAGGAAATACGACGGCCACGTGTTGGTTCATAAATATTATCACGGGAATCGTATACTTTTTGCCATGTAATGGAATTGATACGACCAAAGTTTTTATCTACATATTTGTCATTTGCAAAGTTATAGGAACCATTGTCCCAGTTTTGGCCTTTGCCAGCATTTCTATCATAACGGAAGCCAGAGCTATCGTCATCATCCCATTTGTAGGAATCTTTACGAGATTCAAGGGTCAAGTAATCACGAGTATATTCCCCTGTTTGACGGCCGAAGGAAATATTGAAACCACGAGATTTCTTGTTATATTCAGCTACTTCATTACCATCTTCGTTGTAATCTGTGTATTCATCTTCACGGTTGAAGAAGGAGAAGCCAAGGGATGTACCTTTGCTATCGATCCAAGGTTTCAAGTAAGAGATTTGGTAGTTTTTGTATTTTTTCTTACCACCAATTTCCCAGTGAACTTTAAATTTATCACCAGTGCCGCGGAAGTTATCTTCACCAAATTCAATGATACCCATCAATCCATCAGATTTGGAGTAACCAGCACCTAATGTAATAGTACCTGTTTTATGTTCCAAAACATCGATTTCAATGATTACATTATTAGGATCTTGATCACCAGGCAACATACGAACATTTACATCATCAAAGAAGCCAAGGTTGTATACGCGTTCTACAGAACGACGTACCAAGAATTTATTGAAAGGTTTACCTTTCTTTTGAACGAATTCACGAGTAATAACTTTATCGCGTGTTTTCTTGTTACCAGCAGGAACGATATCTTCTACAATACCTTCTACGATATGAATATGAAGCACACCTTGATCATCTACACGAATACCATCTACATGTGCCAACATATAGCCATCACGAGCATATGCTGCGTTGATACCTTGAACTTTTTGGCCTACATATACAGAGTTAAGAACTTGACCTGGTTGTAAATCCATGAATTTAGTCAACACTTCAGAAGTATAAACTGTATTACCTTCAAAAGCTACACCTGTAGTAATTGGATTTACTGTAACAGCAAAGTCCAATTTAACGCCTTCAGGTACCGTAGTGAATACAGGATTTACTTCAGAGAAGTAACCAGTGTTACCAAGATTAGTCACATCTTTAAATACACCGTCAACAGATACAGCATCGCCGATTTTTTCTGTTAAGATAGGCAATAATTGGGCTTGTTGTTCAGGTGTTACGCCAGAAATAGATAAACCAGTAATCAATTTACCTACATATGGATTAATAGACTCTGCATTTGCAGATGTAACATATTGAGCCTCTACAGTTGTAACAGCTTGAGTTTGGCCATTTTCAGCAGCCTTGTCAAGGTCAGTACCACCAGTAGTTTTAGACACCATTTTTACTTGTTTATCATCTGTTTTCAAAGCAGCATTATTTACGGTAACTGTTCCATCAGAACCTTTAACTACAGTGCCATCACTAGATACAGTTGTATCACCACGAGCAGCTAAAATAGCTGCATCAGTTTCATCTTGTGTTGTTGCAGGTGTAGCCGCATCAGCATTGTAAACAGCTTGTGTAGTAGCAGAATCATTAGTAGTTGCTGCACTAGTCGTTGTTGTGTTATTTAAATCTGGAGTATAGCCAGCTTGTACCTCTGCAGCAAATACACTGCCTGTCCCCATGACAGCAGTCAACACAGATGCTGCAAGCATACTTTTATAGGCTTTTGGTTTAAACATAAATTCCTCCTAGAACTCATCCCCATAAAAAGTTTACATCTTGTTTTATAAAGACTAATAAATCTTTATTATTATAGCATAAAATACTGGGAATGAGTACTATATTAAACAAATTTTATGAAATTAATATGACTAGAATGTGCATATCTATGGGATTTGCACACTCTAGCCATAAACTCAGAAGCTTCTTGTCCAACGGCCACCTAAATAATTGTTCCCTTGCGATGTATGCCATGCAGTGAACTTGAGATTTCGTTTAACAGAATACTCCACACCATATTTATTTTGTTTATTATTAATACCTTGAGAATAAGTAAGCATAACTTTCGGAACAATATACTTGCCAATTTCAATATTATAATTGCCTGCCGTTTCTCTATTAGTCGGTTCATCAGGATCAATGGAACCCGTCGTAATATTGATTCGATCTAGTCCCAATGTATTTTGTAATGCATCTTGTACATAGCCAAAAGCAAACATTTGTAGACCTGCTGTAGCAACCGCATTCACATCATCGTTTGTTAGTGTACTACTATTAGAATCAGCACCACGACCAAAGGTCAACATAGAAATAATTTGCTTTCTAGATAGACTAGGATTAGACGACAAGGTTAAATCCATATGGTCTACGGTACCTTTTACACCAAGCATAATATTATAGTTACTTACATTAGTTTCTGCCTCTAATTGTAAATTTGGTAAATAAGAGCCACCTACAAAGTGTGCATCCCCCTTAGTAATATTAAACACATGGTTTAAATACTTAAACGTACCGGTCTTAACATCAAACTGACCACTAGCAGTTGGATTTTGCAATGTACCACCAAAATGAACATCCCCACCAATAAACATGTTATATAAAGTACGATCATATAGGCGCACTCCCTTGCCAGCGTGAACAGTAACATCAACCCCCATATTGGTATTACTTTCACTAGATTGTAATGAAAGAGGAATTTTGAACTGAATATTCTCGAGATTTAAATTTCCCATTAACGTAGGTAACCCATCACGCTCAGCAATATAAAGTTCCCCATTTAATGGCCCCTTAATATACTCACTACCGATTTCTAATCCATCTAATTGAACTGCCGCCTTATAATTTGTAAGCTCATGACCAGACCAATTTACCTTAGCAGCTAAACCTGCAGTACCTTTCCCCATTGTAATTCGAGATTGGAAGTCCCCTTGTTGTCCAGAGAATATCAAATCCCCATCAATGTTTGTAATTTCACTATACGCATCAGCAAGCTTCACTGTGCCATTTCGTACAGAAACAGTACCATAAGCCTCAGGTTGATCTATTGTCCCAGTGAGTCTAATAGCCCCTTTCAACGGACCTGTAGCATCCTTAACACGCGTTGTTACTAAAGGAATAACCGCCATGTCTGCTTCGTTAAAGTCAATCGTTACATCCATAGATTTAGCATCACTAGCTTCTAAATAACCAGATGTATAGAGTGCAGCCAATGGGATTTTACCATAAACACTGAGTTTATAGCCTCCCTTTGCACCTTGGATGCGTTGAATCTGAATAACATGATCTTGCATTGTCGCTAATGCAAAGCCCTCATCAATACCAATGCCATTGAAAGAACCAGATTCTACCGCACCAGATAATTCAACCTTTGGATTTTTTGTTTCTCCAGTAACATTCACAACGCCGGTTACCCACCCAGTAGCTTGGATATCCTTACCTATAAGTGGCAAGAATGGTACTATATCAACATCCTTCAAGGCGACTTGTAAGTCAGCTTGTCCATCTAGATCCAATGTACCGCCCATGGCAATGAGACCTTCATCTACAGGTAGTTTTAAGGTAGTAATTTTAAACTTTCGATTAGCTAAGCTAGCATCAATCGTTGCATCACCAACAACCTTGTTATCAATACTAACTTCATTAATTTTACCGTCAACAGTAACACTTGGATTATCCTTTGTGCCACCAATTTCAACAGAACCGTTTAATTTGCCATCAAGATGCTCATTTTCATGATCTAACAGTGCTAATAAATTCTTGACACTACCATTAGTAACATCTAAAACACCAAATAGCTGTTTACTATCGTCGAGCTTCATGCCGCCTTTAGCAACATAACGACCACCATTCGATTCAGCAAAAGAAAAGTCTTGTACATTTACAACGGATTTATCTGCATAGACATGACCATGCAGACCTGTCAACAATTGTCCATTGATGGATAAAGCATCAGATAAAACATATCCATTAAACTGAGGATTATCCATAGACCCTGTTATAATACCACGGCCATCTAATAATCCATCTACCTTATAGTCAGTATTGATGAGCAGTCTGCCCATATCGATTTTCTTACCTTCAAAATCAATATTAATAGTATCTTTCGATACTGTGCCACCACCTGTAATAGTCGCTCCGTATCCTTCAATGTCAAAACGATATAACTCTAATCTTTCATTTGTATAGTTATATTTTGCAAAAGCATTAGTCACAAGCTTGCCATAGGCAGACCCATCCCATAAGTGAGCTCGTCCTTCTATAATAGGATTAGCCGCAGTCCCTGTTATATGGTTATCGGTTTCAAACCATCCTGTAATAGGAATGTCAGTTACAGGACGAATTAAATTTTCAATACGTACAGCACGAGCTTTAGCATTTAAATCTAATACATCAGTATTGATATTATACCAACCAGTAATATCATAACCGCCACTACCGTCACCAATATGACCATTTGTAATCGTCAAGACATGGTTATCTAATGTAATATCACTATGAATATCATTAAAATGAGCACCCTTATAGAGAATTTCTTGTCCCCATACTGTTCCAGTCACATTAGGGTTATCTAAGGCTCCTTTTACATTAATAGAAGTGCTAAGTGTGCCAGCCACATCGTCACCTATAATTGGACTGAGTGATTTCAACGGTAAAGTATTACCAGAAATTGTGGCATCTACTTGACCATTTTGAATAGATCCATACCCACTAAAAGATCCAGTTCCCATATTTCCTACCATAGTTATATTAGTAAGATTATCACTATGGGTCAAATTCGCTTTTACAGAATCCAAAACAACGCCACGTACACCTATCTGATAACCTTGAACGGCACCGACAAGATCTGTAACTTGATTATTCTTACCTAATACATGAATTTCTCCATCTATGGTTCCTGTAATAGGCATGGTCAAATCTTTTGTAAAAGTATCCAACGATAAGGAATGAACATTAGCAACAGCGTCAAAATCGCCTGTATCTACGACGTATTGACCTTTAACTTTGGCATTACCAGTACCAATAGACAATTGGGTATCATCAATACGAACCAATCCATTATCATATACTACATTTCCTTGAATGCGGTCCACATGATACCCTTTATAAGAAATGCCATCACTACCTATTGTTGCATCCACTCGAGGCGCTATAGTGGTGCCACCAATACGGGCACGGCCACCAACAACACCAGAAATTCCAACATCGGTAATGGCCTCTAAATCCACTTTATCAGCTACAACACTAAGATTTAAATATTCTTCCTCTTTTCCCAATGCAATGAGACCATTAAGCTTTGCTACTTGATCATTAATACGCCAAGAGCTATGACTAATGACAATTTGGTCGTGATTCAACATAATACGACCTTCACCATCAGTAATAGTATAAATCGTGTTGCCCCGTTTATAAGTACCCGATAGGCCTTTAAAGCCTACATTGCCACTCATAACATATTGGCCATCTTCACTTTTAATATTAAGATGTAAATCTTGCAATTTCCCTTTTGTTACAACTAAATCTTTGCGTAACGGAACAAGGCTCATAATACCGTCCATGTCAATTTCATCAGCTTGTACAAATACGTCAAAATTGGACATATCGTCCATATCTATATTCCCATTTACAAGAACAGATGAACCATCTATATTAGCAGTAAAAGCCCCTTTAGACATACCACTCATATTGAGCGCAACGGTACCATCAAAGTTCTCAACATTGCGCTTAATGCCATCTTTAGTACGTAGCACTACATGACCATTATTGAGGGTAATATCGCCATCAAAACTACCCGACTTATTCGGATCAGATGGTTTTACTAACTTTTCTACACTCCAAGATCCATCGACCAATTGCCATATGTGAAGATCAGGTGACTCCACTGTAACACTCGATATAGCTGTTGCCCCTGATGTATTACCACTAATTATACTTGGCAACGCTGATAATTTAACCCCAACAGCTACATCTTGTGCAGTTCCTACTAAATGACCATCCCGATCTTTAATCACCACATCGGATAGAACTACATCGCCATTCCAATTGATACGAAGAGAATCATAGTCCACAGATCCGTTTATGGCATTATTTACTTGTTCTTTAACCATAGGGGCAACATAGGTCCGAGCTATAGGATTTACACTAGCACTAACTGCAGATAATCCTAAAATTGCAGCCCCTATGAGCCACCATTTTTTACGGGTCATAATGATCTCCCATACACATTATGAATACTATAAATATATATACTAATCTTACCACAGACGAAGTAATAACTATAGTATTTTAAGGGTAAATTTTATAAAACTAATATAATTTTTTATTAATCATTTTTAGCAATAATGACATATACAGTCATATTAAATATTACGATGATAAAGAAATAAGAATATATAATGCATCTGTATGTAAAAAAAATCTATAAAAAAAAGACGACCGAAGTCGTCTTTTTTATTATATTATTGATTGCCACCAAGTTGTGCTAATTGTTCAGTTGCACCACTGTTTGCAATTATTTCTGCACCTTGGCCAACTGGTGTATTCAACGGAACACCGGTCAATTGTTCAAGAGCTGCAATGCTAATATTGTAATTATAAAGAGCTTGTACATAGTTATTACGAGCATCTGTTAATTTAGTTTCAGCATCAAGTACATCAAGATTTGTACCTACTCCGGCACGATAGCGAAGTGTAGCAATACGGAAGCTTTCTTGACCTTGAGCAACTGCAGTTTGAGTACTTTGAATCGTTTGCTCCGCAGAACGCAAGTTCAAATATGCTTTTTGCACGGCTAATAATACAGCATCAACAGTAGCTAAATTAGCTTCTTTAGCTTGTTCAAGTTGTGCATTCGCTTTTTTAATCGCATTTTGCGTAGCACCGCCATCCCATAAACTCCAAGATGCAGTAGCACCTACACTCCAAGATTTTGTACTTGTTCCAAAGTAACCATCTGGATCAGCATAGCCACGACCTGCTTTTACAGCTACAGTTGGTAAATAACCAGATTTAGCGGATTTTACAGCTTCTTCTGCGGATTTTACATCAAGTGCAGATTTCACAAGAGCAGAACGATGAAGCAAAGCATATGCTTTAGCTTGTTCCAATGTAACATTGTAAGGTTTATATTGTAAATCATGTTCCGCTGTATTAATAGCTGTTTGCGCAGGATAAGCAATAACTTGATTCAAACTAGCCTCTGCTAAATTAGCAGAGTTTTGAGTTTTTACAAGGTTTGTTTCAGAGTCAGCAAGATTTGTTTTAGCCGCCAACACATCAGAACTAGCTACCAAGCCAACATTATATTGAGCTTGCACATTTGTTACATGACCTTGATAGTCTTTAACAGCTTGTTGAGCCACATCAACAAGATTACGATTCATAATCAAAGTATAGTAACCACTGATGGCATCATATTTTGCTTGTTGCAATGCTTCTTCATAACTAGCGCCAGTACCTTCACGTGTATAACGTGCAGAATCAATACTTGCATCAAGTTGAGGATTAAATACTGGAGCACTAATGGAGAAGTTATGACTACCGGTTTTACCGCGACCAGTGTCACCGCCTGATTTTTCAGCAGACCAACCATAACTAACGCTAGGATTTTTACCTGCTGCTACTTGACTAACTGCAGATTTAGCAGCTTCATACCCCCATTTAGTTTGTTTTGCAGTACGGTTATTTGCTAATGCTAACTCAATCGTACGAGACTCATCGAGATCCAATTTACTCTCATAAGTTTTGCTATCTTGCACAGATTTTTCAGCTAATTGCTTTTGTGTTAATTGAATAGCTTCTTTTTGATATTTGCTTAATTGATCTCCATTATTAACGGAAGTTGTAACTACATCAGCAGCCATTGCACCTGTAGTAGCCAAGGAGAGCATTACACCCAAGGATAGAACCTTTTTATTCATAATATATACCTCCATACTCACCTAACGTGAATGTATTAGTCTTTAAAATACTTGTTTGATACCAAAGTAGGTACCGCCATTCGTGGAACCGAACGGCCTGGTCATTTGAATAACCCCATAAGTATCTTTATGTAAACGTATATCACTACGAATACGATATTTATGATTGTTAAGGTCATACACAGCTGCGGATAATGAAACGGGACCACGTAAATTATAATCAACGCCAATGCCCAATTCACTTTCAAAAATACCGCCACGTACTAGCCATTTAGAGCTAATAAATCGACCTGCATTTAAATCGAATTTAGTGCCATCACCGATATTGGAAAGGCCAAGTTCAGCCATTCCTTTATCGTTGAAAGCACGAACACGACCATTAATGCGGAATTCATCATCTGTTGTGTTATACAACAAATCTACAGATGGCTCAACTTTAGTAGATGACTTTTTTTCAACGTTATTTTCCTCTACAACATTACCATTTACATTGGTTTGATACGCTTTACCACCCATCAATTTATTAATACGAGCTGAAATTTGTGCCGTATTATGTAATGTTTCTTTAATATTTTCTTGTGCTTTAGGATCTGTTACCGTAGATTCCATAGAACGAGCCATATTATCTACACGATCCGTAGTTTGTTTTAAGTTGGTCAAAATAGCTCGCATATCATTACCTGCATTACCATCCGCATTAAATTGCTGTGCCGCTTGATTTAGCTGTGCTGTTACATCAGCCATATTTTGTGTAATCGCGACAGCATTATCAGCCATCGTCGCAGTAGATTGTAGAGAATATTTAAGTGCATTTTGCGTTGCAGGATCACCAATAATATTATTGATAGACTGCAACATTTTTTCGGTACCATCCATTAACTTTTGAGCGCTTTGCATAGCTTTATCCATAGCATCTGCACCTTCGCCCTTAACAGAATCACCATCTTGTAAATATACCTTAGATTGACCTGGTGAAATTTGAATAAATTTATCACCTAAAAAACCATCTGAGCCTAATGTAAAAGTAGAGTCACTTGGAATTTGTGTTTTTTCATCAAGCTTCATTTTTACTGCCACACCATGCGGCGTAATTTCAATATCAGAAACATTACCGATTGCTACACCAGAGTATTTAACTTGATTACCATTTTTTAAACCATTAACTTGAGCAAAATCACCAGTAATTGTCATTTGTGGCTTAGCCCATATATCAATGCGACCTACAAAAAGTATGCCTGCAATAAATAAAGCTATACCAATAATCGTGAAAGCCCCTACCTTGGCCTCCGTCGTCCACTTCATTATACCTCTCCCATCGCAGATACATTAATTGGTTCTGCTTCGCCATGAATAAACTGTTGTACCTTTTTATTTGTCGAATTCTTAAAGTTTATTGTATCAGAAATTTCCACAAATTGCCCCTTATCAAGTAAAGCTATGCGGTCTGCTACATAAAATGCGGATTGCATATCATGCGTTACAACGATAGAAGTACAACCGAGCCGCTGCTGCATTCCCTTAATTAGCATACTAATCGTACCTGAAGTAATAGGATCTAACCCGGATGAAGGTTCATCATAGAGGATTAAACTTGGATCTAACGCTATGGCGCGAGCTAAGCTAACACGCTTCTTCATGCCCCCAGATAATTCGTTAGGCATATAGGATTCATACCCTTTTAAACCGACCCAATCTAGTCGTTCTGCTACAATGCGTTTTATTTCATCTTCCCCTAAGTCCGTATGCTGCCGTAAACCAAAGGCTACATTTTCACCTACTGACATAGAGTCAAACAATGCAGAGTATTGGAATACCATCCCCATTTTTCTACGTACTGTATTAAATTCATCTTCGGATAATGTTGTAATATCTATGCCATCTACAATAATCTGTCCCGATGTAGGTCGCTGCAAGCCAATCAATAAGCGAAGTAGTGTACTTTTACCACTACCGCTACCACCTAATATAACTAACGTCTCCCCATCATCTATGGTGAGATTAATAGAGTCTAGAATCACACGCGACTCATAGGCAACTACAACATTGCGTAGTTCTATCATAAAATCCTCTAACGTATCTACTAATATAACAAGGTAGATAAAAAGTAATTTAATACAAACACTAAAATAATACTAGTTACTACCGAACTAGTTGTGGAGAAGCCCACTGCTTCTGCTCCCATCTTAGTTTCCATGCCCTTATAAGCACCTACCAATGCAATGACAGCACCAAATACACTAGACTTCACAAGACCTAGTGTAAAATCTGAAATGGTAGAAAACATTTGAATAGAATCTAAATAGGTACTAGGCGCCAGACCTTTAATAGCAGTAGCTACAAAGTAACCACCTGCAATACCAATCACTACACCATAAAACGCTAAAATAGGCACCATAATCATACACGCTACTACACGAGGAACCACGAGATAACCAACAGGATCGACAGCCATAACACGGAGCGCATCAATTTGTTCTGTCACCTTCATTGTACCAATTTCAGCCGTGATAGCGGCACCAACACGGCCGGCCAGTACAACGCCTACTAAAATAGGTCCTAACTCACGCCCCATAGCAACAGCCATAAGGCCACCCACAGTACTTTGAGCACCATATGTAATCAATACATCCGTAATCTGTAGTGTCATAACTGCACCGGCAAATAGCAAGGTTAAACTGATAATCGGCAACGAATCAACACCTAGGTGAGCCATCTGTTGAAATACATGCCACAGATTAATCATTTTTAGTTGTTTTATTGTTTGCCACACTAATAATGTAGCACTCCCCATCTGTGATAGGACGTGCATTACGGCACATCCTATCGATTCTAGCCAATTCAACAGTCTAGCCCTTTCCCCTTACATTTTCAGCTTATTCAGCTGTATTAGTATCATTTATTTTAGATTCATCCTTTTTGCCAGGTGTCTTTGTGTCTTGTTTATCAGACTTTTTCACATCTTTTTTATTGGATTTATCCTTTTTAGATTGGTCTTCCAATTCTAATTTATGTTCCATCTTGATTTGATTTTTTACTTCTTTTACACGTTTAGCTAATGCTTTATCACGATCAGCTGGCTTCATAACTTGAATTGTAAATTGACCATCACCTTGAACGATGTATTCTGTATCAACAGCAGTCTTTTCAATTTGATTATCGTCATCTTTATTAGAACTTAAATCTTCTTGACCAGTTTTTTTCTTTACATCCCCTGGCATAGGTCTTGATTCCACATCCTTAAGTTTAGCTTTTTTAACAGATTTGGAACCATCTTCATCAACAAGGCTAATGCCATCTTCTAAAAACTCTACAACAATTTGATTATTTGTATCAGTCTTTTGAATTTCATCATAAAGATCATCAAAATCTTTATGAACCTTTAATCGACGTAAGATTTCGTCAGTTAAATTGTATTTTTGCTTTTCTAATACATAAGGTAAAGGAATTTCACCGCCCCCACGTACCTCTAAAGTATACTTACCAACAGCTTGATCCTCAGGAACTTTAAAGAAGATTTGCTTAACAACCTTCTCTCCTCGGAATGGCTCCAACGTTACATCTACAACGATTGTATCACCAGGAGAAACAATGGTGGAGGATGCAGAGGCATCAATAAGCTTTGCTGTTTTCTTATCTTGTGTTACCTCAGTTTCTACAGAGATATCAGAGATTTCATAATTAATGAATCGGTTATTCATAAGAACATCGATAACATTGTAGAACTCATCAACAGCTTTCTCTGAAATAGAATCAGAACTATAGAACATATTAGTTCGTGTCAACGGTTTATGTTCTTTACCTCTTGGAGTGATAGTATAAGAAATTGTAGCTGTACCAGCGCCACTACGATCTAATGTTTTATTCAACATATTATATAAAGATGTAGCCGCTAAAGTCGGTGTCATTTCACTATCTTCAATGACCTTAACATAGCTAGTTTTATCACGCCCCATATCAAGGTCTTTCAAATGGAATCGCATAGGAATGCCTGAAGATATCACTCCAGATACACCAGCAATACCGGCACCTCTATCTTCAGTTACAGAACCAACTTCCTTGCCCATAGAACCCAATTTGAAAGCGGCATCATAGCTTTTAACGACTGTAAATATACTTGCATTATGCATGAAGTAGTTTGAAGAACCATGTTTCAAGAATGGATGACCAAAGGCAACAATCTTCTCACCATCTACATAGGTAACAGTACCAATAGCCCCTAGCTTTAGGTCACCATCAACTAATAATGCAGCTACAGATCCACCAGCCTCCAATGGTTTTGCAATTTCATCACCACTGGCACTGGCTGTATCATATGTTTCATATTTATATTGTGGCAGCTTGGATTTGAAATAATCCATGGACGCTGCATCAAAGCCATATGCCATAAGCGGAGTTCCAAGAGGGATCAATTGTTTATCATCCCATGGCTTAGAGAGGTTCTTCTCATATGGAATGTTCCATAATTTCACCATATCTTCGATAGGAGTAATCATCCCAATCGTACCATCAGCAAAGCCCCAACCATAGGCAACCGCACCAACGAGCTTACCATTTATATATACAGGACTACCACTCATGCCATGAGCAATGCCTCCAGTTTTTTCCATAACAGGACCAGAGAACTTTGCCAAAATAAGATGACCAGATGGCCCCTTATCCTTCATGACACCTAGTACCTTTACATCAAAGGTAGAAATGGTATCTCCTACAATTACAGTTTTTGCAATACCTTCCATACCTGTAGTTACATCATTGACAGGCATGAAATCAACAGCCTGTGCAGCTGTAAGTGAAGTACAGAAGAAAAGCGCCAGTATCGCTTTTCTATACCGACGCCAAGAATGAGAAAACTTCATTCCTTCTCTCCTTTATTTACTTTCTACTGTGACAACGATTTGATCACGAGAAACGTCTGAACCCACTGTAACATTAACCGCCGTTACAGTACCAGTTACAGTAGATTTAGCAGCAGCCATAGGGCCAGCCAATGTCTCTACAGTTACCAATGTTTGACCTTCTGTTACAGCAGAGCCAACGGAAACTGTAGAAGCAACTTTACCTGTTAATACACTTTGGTATGATACAGGGGCCGCCATTACAGAGCTAACACCCAAAATCCCTAAAGCGGCTAAGGCCAACACTACTCTTTTCATAACGATCCCTCCTTTTACAAAATTAGTTATGTATGTATAGTATACTAAATTATTACTAATATTTCAAACAAAATTGTATGCAACGAATTCATTTTATAATTACAATATCCTCATAGGTCGTAGGATTTGGAGTAGCTTTATGTACGTACGCATCATTAACCACTAAATCAACGCTACCTTGATTTGATAATTCAGCACCATCTACAACGCCTAGCTTAGATAACAGTTTGGCCCCCTCTTGTTGTGTGACCCCTACGGATTGAAGACCTACTTTATCAACAGTAAGGATCACTAAATTATGATCTTTTGTGGTTCCTATGAAACTACGAGCTTTATTATTAGTCCCATCAGCGCCTACATAATTGCCATTCTTCAATACCATAGCGCCCGCTTGTAGCGCTGCACCACCTGTGGTAGTAACTTGTGCTAGCTCCGGTCTATTTTGAATCGTAATCGATGTGCCCACTTTTAATTTACGCAATGCATCTCTTGATTCCCCATGCCCAGATAATACATATTGGTTTTCTCCAATTTTAGAATTTCCTTTTTGACCACTAACGACCTTACCATTGGCTACAGTCACTTCATAGCCAAAGTCATTAGTTTTTGTAGATGGTCCATATGCTGATGTATATAGAGTCAAGGCATTTTCTTTACGTCCTGTATTAACAGAGGTAATTAGGAAGGTATCTTTTTGCGTTTTAGCTTGTAATAAGGGTCTTTTTTCCTCAATAAAATAACCGCGATTTGGTGTATATCGCAAGGTGCCACGATTAGAGATACGCTCTAAATCAATAGTGCCATCACTAGCTACCGAATAAGGACGATCAAAACTTCCGCCCTTTACCTTTGCTCCAATTACAGCAGTATGAGATTGAATCACAGATGATAAGGCTTTTCCTTCTGGAACATGGGCTACTACCATAGGTGAATCATTATCAACAGATAACGCAAAGGCTTGAATCTTACCTTCTGCTACAGTGTTATTAATCTTGCTATATGTAACGGATTTATTTACATCTTTTGTTGTTTGTTGATCATAGCTAGAAAATAAATCCACTACAATACGCGATGGCTTTTCCAATGTAAACTCATGGTGTTGTACATCCTTATTAGCCGTCAATGTTACTTGTAAAGCACCATTAACAGGTTGCAAGCCAATACCTTTTAAAACACCTGTTTTCGTGTTATTTTGAGCTACAGGTCCAGTCAATCCATTTGTCGTGCCACCTAGGTTAAGGGTAAGAGCATGTGTGGACTCATTATAAGATTTAGTCCAAGATACAGGCATTTCAGATACATCTAATACGATTCGACTTGTACCTTCGTGATTAGATACACGTACACTAGTTAAATTTCCAGCTTCAGCATAAGGTATTGTACTGCCTAGGAAACCTAACACAGCAATAGTCATATATAAATATCGTTTCATTTATAATTCCTCTATAGCGCTAACCCATATTAATAGATTTATACTTATACATCAATTTTATACAATATACTTTTACTATAGTATACATCATAAAGATGAAAATTACAAAAAGGATGTACTAAAAAAGAAGTTACTATCTACCGTTATTCCATTTTTCAATGGCCTATCTATAGATAGTAACTTCCTCAAATTCTACATTATTTCAATAAAATATTTTATTGTAATTCATCCAATGTATCACGCAATTGTGACATTTCATCAAGAGCTTTTGCAACCCCTTTGATAACAGCATATCGCGGAGACTCTACCAAATAAGATGCAACACCGACAGAACGTGTAATAACACGATCTAAACCATCGATGAGAGCACCGCCACCGGTTAGAATGATTCCATGATCATTAATGGCAGCCACTAGTTCTGGTGGTGTTTTTTCTAAAATCGATTTAATACCTTCTAGAATATTCATCACTTGCGCCTCTAAGGCACGTTGAATTTCCAGGGAATTAATTGTAATCGACTTAGGCAATCCAGAGCTTGCATCACGCCCTTTAACCTCTATAGTTCGTTCCTTAGCACGTCGATCTACGGTGCCAACAGAAATCTTTATCTTTTCTGCTGTTAACGGTCCAATAACAAGTCTCTTCTTACGACGTATATAACGGATAATAGATTCATTGAAGGAATCTCCCCCAATACGAAGGGACTCACTCACAACTACGCCGGTATCGCAAAGAACAGCAATATCAGTAGTACCGCCACCTACATCGACAACCATAGCTCCAACTTGATCAGCATCATTGAGACCTGTGCCCATAGCTGCCGCTAATGGTTCCTCTATAAGAACAGTCTTTTTAGCGCCTGTTCTAAGTAACGCCTCTAAAATAGCACGTTTTTCAACAGGTGTTATTCCAGATGGCACACATACGATAATACGCGTTTTCATCAATCTAGAAGCAGGTACAACTGATCGAATAAAGTATTTTAACATAAACTCCGTCATATCATAGTCCGCAATAGCACCAGCTTGAACAGGGCGAATAACTGATATTCCTTTAGGCGTACGTCCGATCATAGTACGTGCAGCTTCGCCTAATGCTAGAATATCACCTGTTTTATCATCTCTTGCAATATAAGCAGGCTCATCTAAAACTAACCCCTTACCTTTAGCGAAAATAAGAATATTCTCAGTTCCTAAATCGATACCTAAATCAAAGTTTAATGAACGATTTAATCGTCCCATTAAATCGCCAACTTGTTCAGGACGAACTAGACGCTTCAATGTCATAGCAGGAGTCGTTTTAGCAATAGCTACTGTCTCACGATTACGACGCTCAACACGGCGCATTTTGGTGACTTTAACCATAGCTTCGCGCATATTGGAAGCTAAATGGCTAGCTTGCTTTGCTACGCCCTCTGAAAGCTTCGTAGACTTTCGTTTTGTCCTCCGTAATGGTTTACGATTAGAATTAGTTTTAGCATTTTCAACCTTTGCAGCGCCTAAGTTTTGTTGCTCGTTGTATAAAGCCGGCCCTTTTGAGCGCCGGCTTCGTTTCTTTTTATTCTGTTTTGGCTCTGTACTTTTATTCGTCAACCCGAACAATATCAGCACCTAACCTTTGCAATTTACCTACGAAATCATCATAACCACGGTCGATATGATGTAGACGACCAACTTCAGTTCTACCTTCTGCAGTCAGCGCAGCACAAACAAGAGCCGCACCTGCACGCAAGTCTGTAGCATTAACTACAGCACCATGTAAACGTGGCATACCTTCTACAATCGCTTGACGATTGTCTATATCGATATGGGCACCCATTTTGCGAAGTTCTGCAACGTGCATGAAGCGATTTTCAAATACAGTTTCTGTTACAGTACTTGTTCCTTCAGCGATTGTAGTAAGCGCCATAAATTGAGCTTGCATATCTGTTGGGAATCCAGGGTATGGCAATGTTTTGATATCAACAGCTTTAATGCCTTTGCCAGTGCTGATAACTCGAATGCCATCAATTTCTTCCTCTACAGTAACGCCAGCTTCTTTTAACTTAGCTACTACTGGTTTCAAATGTTCTGGCAATGCATTTTCTACAAATACGTCGCCACCAGCCATAGCAGCAGCAATCAAATATGTACCAGCTTCGATACGGTCAGGAATAACCGTATGAATTGCACCATGTAATTGAGGCACACCTTCAATACGGATTACATTTGTACCAGCACCGCGAATATTAGCGCCCATTGCATTCAAGAATGTTGCTAAATCAACGATTTCAGGTTCTTCCGCAGCATTTTCGATAACAGTTTTACCTTCAGCCATGGAAGCTGCCATAATTACGTTTTCTGTAGCCCCTACACTTGGGAAATCCAAGTAGATTTGAGTGCCTTTAAGACCTTCTGGAGCATGAGCATATACATAATCTTCAGTAATTTCAATTTTAGCACCTAGCGCTTCGAACGCTTTTAGGTGAAGATCGATAGGACGTGCACCAATCGCACAACCACCTGGCATGGAAATTTTAGCCTCACCTTTGCGCGCCAAAAGTGGCCCCATCACAAGGAAAGATGCACGCATTTTGCGTACAAGCTCATAAGGAGCTTCCGTAGCAGTCAATGTAGACGCATCGAAAATAATTTCATCATCTGCTTTATTACGAGTAATTTTAACCCCCAAAGACTCGATAACTTGGCAAATTGTACCTACATCTTCCAAATTCGGAATTTCAAGTAATTTACTAGGTGTTGATGCTAGCAAAGTACCGGCAATAATAGGGAGTACCGCATTTTTAGCACTACTAACACGTACACGGCCTTCCAACCGGTTGCCACCTTGAATGATTAGCTTTTCCAACAGAATTCCTCCTACACTTTATATCGATCATCTTGTATGAACTACAAGACGTTGTATTTATAACGTCATATACTAAATGTTATTATACTATTTTTCGATATATCTCATCAAGAGACTGTGAGAAAATACTGAGAAAAAAGCCCCTCATTTTGAGGGGCCAAATTCTTATTTTGCTTTTAAGGATTTTAACTTGTCATCCATATGCACTGTATCTAAGAAACGAACAGTACCTGTTTTGGAACGCATTACGATAGTATGTGTACGCGCACCACCTGGGAAGTATTGAATAGCATTCAATAAGTTACCGCGAGTAATAGCAGTAGCAGCAAAGATAACATCATCTGTACGAACTAAATCATCCAATGTAAGTACTTGATTTACATCGGTAATACCCATTTCATGACAACGACGAATTTCTTCTTCTGTTTCTGGTTTCAAGCGTGCTTGCATATCGCCACCTACGCATTTTAAAGCTGCCGCAGCCAATACGCCTTCTGGTGCACCACCAGTACCAACAACCATGTGCACACCAGAACCTTCAATACAACATTCCATAGCTGGGTTAACATCGCCATCAGAAATTAACATAATACGTGCACCAAGATCACGCGCTTCTTTCATCAAGCCATGATGACGCTCACGATCAAGCATTACAAGTGTAATTTCATCAACATTGCGATTCATTTTTGCAGCTACATTTTTAATATTTTCTGTTAAAGATTTAGTAATATCAATAGCACCTGCACCACGAGGACCAACACAAAGTTTTTCCATATACATATCTGGCGCATGTAACAAACCACCTTTTTCAGCAATAGCCATAACTGCAATCGCACCATTTTGGCCTTTTGCAATCAAGTTTGTGCCTTCGATAGGATCAACTGCGATGTCTACTTCTGGGCCACCCGCACCTACATGTTCACCAATGTAAAGCATAGGTGCTTCATCGATTTCACCTTCGCCAATAACAACTGTACCAGAAATACGAACAGAATCAAATGCTTGACGCATTGCGTCTACAGCCAAACCATCCGCTGCATCCTTTTGACCACGACCGAGCAAACGACCACTGCGCAAAGCTGCCGCTTCAACGACACGAGCAAATTCCAAAGATAATGTACGATCCATAATAGGCCTCCTTATAAGTCCTGTGTGTATTGTAATATGACTCTTACATCGAGCCGAATACTTAACTTATTGATTAGCTTGTTTCCAATCTGCCATGAACTTCTCAAGTCCTGCATCCGTCAATGGATGTTTCATAGCTTGCATAAGTACTTTGAATGGCACTGTAGCAATATGAGCACCCGCTTTAGCACATTGAATGATATGCAATGGTGTTCTCACACTAGCTGCAATAATTTCAGTTTCAATACTATGAATAACAAATATATCTGCAATGTCTTGAATTAATGTAAGACCATCCATGCTGATATCATCAATGCGTCCAACAAATGGACTCACATAGGTAGCACCTGCACGAGCAGCTAACAAAGCTTGGTTAGCAGAGAAGATTAATGTTACATTAGTTTTAATACCTTCTTTGCTTAAAACTGCAACAGCTTTAAGACCTTCTGAAGTCATAGGCACTTTGATAACTACATTAGAGCCTAATTTTACAAGCTCATGAGCTTCTGCAATCATACCTTCTGCATCAGAAGCAATAACCTCTGCACTTACAGGGCCCGCTACAAAATTAGCGATTTCAGAAATAACTTGTTTTAAATCTCGTTTAGCTTTCACAATAAGAGATGGGTTAGTAGTAACGCCATCGATAAAACCAAAAGCATAGGCTTCTTTAATCTCATCAAATTCTGCGGTATCAATAAAGAACTTCATCAAATGCCCCCTCTTATTTTGCTGCCTTGATTACTTCTACGCCACCCATGTAAGGCACAAGGACCTTAGGAATCACAACAGAACCATCAGCTTGTTGGTAATTTTCCAAGATAGCTGCTACTGTACGACCTACTGCAAGACCAGAACCATTTAATGTATGAAGGAATTCTGGCTTACCTTTAGGTCCACGACGGAATTTAATATTTGCACGACGAGCTTGGAAATCAGTCATATTAGAGCAAGAAGAAATCTCTCTATACTTGCCTTGAGCTGGCATCCATACCTCTACATCATATGTTTTAGCAGAACCAAAGCCAATATCACCTGTACAAAGTGTAATTACACGGAATGGTAACTCCAATAAGCGCAATACTTCTTCTGCATTATCAGTCAATGTTTCTAATTCTTTGTAAGAATCTTCAGGTTTAGCTAATTTAACCATTTCAACCTTGTTGAATTGATGTTGACGGATAAGACCACGTGTATCACGGCCTGCAGAACCTGCTTCAGCACGGAAGCACGCAGTAAATGCAGTATAGTATTTCGGCAATTCCTCTTCGCTCAAGATTTCACCGCTATGATAGTTAGTCAATGTAACCTCTGCAGTAGGGATCAAGAAGTATTCTGTATCCTCTACATGATACATATCTTCAGCAAACTTAGGTAATTGGCCAGTGCCTGTCAATGTCTCACGAGTTACCATATATGGAGTCATCATTTCAGTGTAGCCTTGTTTGTCTACATGAAGATCAACCATAAAATTAATAAGAGCACGTTCTAAACGAGCACCTAACCCTTTATATACAGTAAAACGAGCACCACTCATTTTACCCGCACGATTGAAATCTAATATATCAAGATTTTCACCTAGATCCCAGTGTGCTTGTATATCAAAGTCAAATTGACGTGGTTCGCCCCATTTACGTTGTTCCACATTTTCATCTTCATCAGCACCAACAGGAACAGATGCATCGCACATGTTTGGCAACATCAACGCCGCATCACGTAATTTTGCTTCTACACCGCGAATACGATTATCAAGCTCAGAAATATCATCGCCTACTTTTTTCATTTCTGCGATTTTATCATCCGCATTTTCCTTATTTCGTTTTAATTGGCTAATTTCTTCAGTTACAGAGTTACGAAGAGCTTTTAATTCTTCCACCTTACCAATTAACTGACGACGTTCATCATAAGCGGATACAAAGGTTTCCAAATCGCCTTTTGTATGGCGATTGTCTAGGTTTTGTTGCACTAAATCAATATTTTCACGGACAAATTTCAAGTCTAACATACTATAAACCTCATCTTCCAACTATGCTACGAACAATATATTTAATACGTTTAAGTATACCATATATTGGTGTATTTATCATTAAATTATAAGTTGTCTACTAGTTTTGTAATTAATTTTATACTATTCATCATCGTCTTCTTCTAGTAAATAATCTTTAGCCATCCATTTTCTGGTTCCTGTGAAGGAAATCGTTACCCATTTTTCCGAAGAGTTTCCTCCGATTTCTTGATCAATTTCATTGCGAATAGCATCGATTTCTGCAATTGTTTGATACGGAAAGCTCTTACGAACTAAAATATCAATTTCAATAATTCTAGTGTTACCATATACTTGTACGCTGGAAACATAATCTTTGAAATTGTACTTTTCCATATAACGATCCATAATTTCCTGCACTTCATTGTGCAACGAAGTCGGTGCCCACCCCAACACTTGTTTTACAGATGGGATGATAATGCGGAACGCAGACGGTATCATTTGCACCGCTAATACAACGAGAACAATGGGGTCAATATAAGATGCCCAATCAGCATATTCAGTTCCTTCTAACATGATAGCTACGACGAAACTGATTAAGATAGCTGCTTCTAACAAAGCATCAACATACCAACTTACATTATCAAATTTGATTAAGTTGGACTGCAGACTCTTATTAATGCGACGTACATATAAGTAATATATTGTGTCCGCCACTGTAAAGAAGATAGCATAATAAATAGCGGGTCCAAAATCTACATGACGACCACCCGATATAAGATCTGTAATACCACTAGATAAGGCATAGATTACAATTAGTAATATAAAAAATCCTTCTACGGCCAATACTAAGGGCTCAAACTGCCAATATCCAAACTGAAAGCGCTTACTTGTTTCACGTGCTATTAACTTAGCTGTCATTAACATCATGATCTTAATAACAACATCGACAAAGGAAAATACACCATCTAATAAGACTGCACTAGATCCCGTAACAATCCCCATTATAGTACCACTTACTGCTACAAGAGCCATCAAACCAACGGATTGCATCAGTAGCTTTTGTTCTATAGAACGCCTTGCGCCTAATATATCCATCAAGTCCCCCACTTTCTTAATTTATATATCGTTTCATTATACACCAAGAAGATTGATGTGCAATATAAGGTCATACTCTTCAATCTAGCGAGATTAACTATATTAAATAGATTTATCATATTCTTTTTTTAATACATAGCTATATGCTTTTTTATAGCCATCTGATTGTTCTGTAATGTATACACCTTGTATCTCTGGTGCAAAACCAGGCAGTTGATTAATACCTTCTTCTAAGGCTAAGAAATAGTCGCAAGCTGTCTTGGACCAACGCTCCCCTGGCTGTACACATATTACACCTGGCGGATACGGAAGAGCCCCTTCAAGGGCAATACGTCCTTCTGCTTCGCTTAGCGGTATTAAGTCTCCTTTATTTCGTTGGAACTCAAAATTTGCCTCTTGTGGATTCATTACATAGTCAGGGAAGTATTCACGCGAGAATAATCGCTGTTGCAGAAGGCTTACATTTCTAGACTTATAAAAGTCATGCATTTCTTGGCATAAGTGACGAATGTGGTAGCCTTTATATTTATCTATATGACTATAGTAAATCGATGGCAATACCTCTTCCATCGGTGCATCGCGATCTATGAGTTCTTCAAATCGAATGAGTTCCGCCACGAGTGCATCCATTTTACGCTTAGATTCTGCCGGTGTCATAAGAAATAAGATTGTATTCAAATCACATTTTTCAGGGATAATTCGATTTTCCCGTAAATAATTAGCAAGAATATTCGCAGGAATACCAAATTCTTCATATACTCCAGATTCCACATTGATTCCTGGTGTAATCAGTTGGAATTTGCAAGGATCGATGAAATACTGCCCTTCACCATAGCCCTTAAAAGAGTGCCACTTAGCCGCTGGCTCAAAAGCAAAATAATTTACATCCCCCGCCATATCGTGCGTATTTCCATCTTCCCATTTTTTGTCATGCACTATCGGTGGTACTAAAGGTCGGAGATATTTGCATTGTTTCAATACGTCTTTACGAGCATCAATAGCCACTTCAACACATTCACGCCATAGTTTTTGTCCCAACTCACCTTCATGGATTTTTGCATTTACATCGAGAGATGCAAACAGTGGATAAAATGGAGAAGTAGATGCATGCATCATAAAGGAGTTATTAAAACGTTTATGATCGACATAACGATCTTGCCCTTTTATATGGCTATCCTTTTTATGAATTTGAGATGTTTGTGAAAAGCCAGCTTGTTGCTTATGCACTGATTGAGTGACTAAAATTCCAGGATCATTTGGACCTAATTCTAACAGCAACGGACTACAATCTTTCATCATAGGGATAAACTGTTCATATCCAACCCAAGCAGAGTCAAAGAAAATATAATCACAAAGATGACCTATTTTATCTACTACTTGACGAGCATTATAAATCGTACCATCATAGGTTCCCAATTGAATGACTGCTAATCGAATAGGGCGCTTTAAATTTGCTTTTTCAGGTGATTTTTCAGCCACTAATTGACGTATATAACTTTCATCAAAGCAATGATCTAATATACCCCCAATAGAGCCGAAGGGATTACGTGATGTTTCAAGATATATAGGTGTAGCACCAGACATAACTAAACCACCATGGCAGATAGATTTATGATTGTTACGATCATATAAAATAATATCCCCTGGAGTTAAAAGAGCATTCAGTACTACCTTATTAGCTGAAGATGTACCATTCAACACAAAATAGGTTTTATCAGCATTATAAACTTTGGCTGCATGAGCTTGCGCATCATAAGCATAGCCTTCATGAATTAAGAGATCCCCTAATTTGACATCTGCATTACAAAGGTCTGCTCTAAATATGTTTTCTCCAAAGAAATTGTAAAAAGCACGACCTGTAGGATGTTTATAGAAGAACTGGCCACCTTGATGTCCCGGGCAATCAAACTGCAAATTTTGGTCTCCCACATAATCAGATAAAGCACTAAAAAATGGTGGTAAAATAGATGCTTCATAATTTGTCACAAGTTTCTCTATCTCTAATGTACAGTCGTCAATACTCATAGATGAGAGCTCTATAATGGACGTGATACGATTTTCATAAAGAGATATATCTTTAGATACATCAGATGTATCCAATCTTAGGACAATAAGAGGTATACCAAAGGAGCTAATTTGATTATTATTCACAAGCTCTAGCTCACCATCGCCGATAACAACAGCACCTACATCTATAAAATCTGTTTCAAAAATACCAACACATGTACGTCCCTCTATAGATTTAATTCTGGATTGTACGAAATCAGATAAAGCAACCTTTAAATGTTTCACAGCATCCTCCTTTCATAGCTTTGGATTTCACTCTACATATACTATCAGAATACATATAGAATAAATCACAGTATTCAAAACATATAATGAATAAAAAAGCCCCCTACTCAAAGAATAGGGAGCCTTTTGCTTTTAGATTATTCAGCTGCTTCTTCTTCAGCTTCAATATGCTTAGGAGCTTCTGGTTTCATCAACGGGAACAACAATACATCGCGGATGGATGCAGAGTCTGTCAAGAACATAACAAGACGGTCAATACCAACACCTAAACCCGCTGTTGGCGGTAAACCGTATTCGAGAGCTGTAACAAAGTCTTCATCCATTCGGTGAGCTTCATCATCGCCAGCTTCGCGTTCTTTCAATTGATCCAAGAAACGTTGTTTTTGGTCGATTGGGTCATTTAACTCGGAGAAGCCATTTGCTAATTCACGACCATAAATGAATGCTTCAAAACGTTCTGTAGCCAATGGATTTTCACGACTTGCTTTCGCAAGTGGAGAAATTTCTTTCGGATGACCATATACGATAGTTGGTTGAATCAAGTTTTCTTCTACATAATCTTCGAAGCAAAGATTTAAGATTTTACCAACACCATCATTTTCTGTGTATTCTACATTTAAACGATCGGCAATAGCACGAGCTTCTTCTACAGTAGTAACTGCATCAAAGTCTTCACCAGTGTATTTTTTTACACCTTCAGCCATTGTGATACGATTCCAAGGTGGAGTCAAATTGATTTCTGTACCTTGATATGTAATTTCTTGTGTACCTAGAACTTCTTGAGCACAGTAAGACACAAGATTTTCAGTTAAGCGAATTGCATCCTCAACATCGCCATAAGCTTGGTAAGATTCAATAGTAGTGAACTCTGGGTTATGACGGTTGTCGATACCTTCGTTACGGAAACAACGGTTCATTTCGAATACGCGATCCATACCACCAACGATCAAACGTTTGAGGTACAATTCTGGTGCAATACGCATGTAAATATCGATATCAAGCGCATTATGGTGTGTGATAAATGGACGAGCAGCAGCACCACCAGGGATAGCATGCATCATTGGTGTTTCTACTTCCATGAAACCATCATGCATCATGTATTCACGAATTTTAGCAACAATTTGGGAACGTTTAACAAATGTATCACGCACTTCAGGATTTACAATCAAATCAACATAACGTTGACGGTAACGAAGTTCTGTATCTTTTAAACCATGCCATTTTTCAGGTAATGGACGTAAAGATTTAGACAACAAGGTTAATTTATTAACTTTAATTGTAACTTCCCCCGTATGAGTTTTAAATACGTGACCTTCTACACCGACGATATCACCGATATCGAGCATTTTTACGTATTTATAGTTATCTTCGCCCAAGACATCTTTACGGAAGTATACTTGAATATCACCAGATTTATCACGCACATTCGCAAATGCCGTTTTACCATGGGAACGAATTGTCATCAATCGACCTGCAATAACTACAGGTTGACCGTCATATTTCAAGAAGAAGTCATCTTTGATTTCTTTTGCATTATCTTTTACAACAAAACGTTGACCAAATGGATAGATACCATCTGCTTCGTATTCAGCCAATTTGTCGCGGCGAATTTGCATTTGCTCATTCAGCTCTTCTTGTACATTTTTAATTTCTTCACTCATGTTATCGCCTCTTCGTCAGTAAATGAAAATTATTGGATTGCTAACACTTTGAATGTAACAGGGCCATCTGGTGTGGATACTTCTACTTCATCACCTGTACGTTTACCCAAAATAGCTTTGCCTACAGGAGATTCGTTAGAGATACGATTGTTGAATGGATCCGCTTCAGAGGAGCCAACGATAACATATTCTAATTCATCATTGTACATTGTATCTAGTACAGTTACTTTGCTACCTACAGATACAACATCACCTTTTACAGATTCGTCGATGATTTTCGCAGTGTTAATTTTATTCTCAAGCTCTACAATATGACCTTCGATGAAAGCTTGTTCGTTTTTTGCATCGTCATATTCAGAGTTTTCACTAATATCGCCATATTCAATAGCAGTCTTAATACGTTCAGACACTTCAATACGACGTACAGATTTATAATATGTTAATTCTTCTTCTAATTTCTTTAAACCTTCGGCGGTAAGTAATGTTTCTTTTACGTCTGCCATGGGTACCCCACTCTTTCTACATATAAATTAAATAAGAAAAAAGTGCCATAGTAAGATGACACCTTATCTTTTATTTCTAAATTATCTTAACCATTATATAAAAATACTGTACATTTGTCAATCTGACTACATTTCAGACAGTATTTTATGATATGATTCTAGCTCATTGTGAAAGCTTGTTACGGTATGAATTGTATTCACACGATTGCGCCAATATGCAGATTCAGGGAGTCCCTTCATATACCAGCCTGCGTGAGTGCGTATTTCCTTAACAGCCATACTCTCACCTTTGTATTGACATAATAGATCAAAATGCTGTAACAACATGTCGAGACGTTCAATATCGGTCGGAGCTGGTAACACTTCACCAGTCGCTAAATAGTGGTGAATGCGATCAAAGATCCACGGATTTCCCTGTGCACCACGACCAACCATTACCGCATCACAACCCGTTTCATCGAGCATGCGTTTCGCATCCTCTGGTTCCACTATATCACCATTGCCAATAACTGGTATAGACACAGCCTCTTTTACAGCCTTAATATAGGACCAGTCCGCATGACCACTGTACATTTGTTCCTTTGTACGGCCATGTACGGCGATAGCTGCAACCCCTATAGATTCTATGCGTTTTGCAAAATCTACTACATTGATAGATTCACTATCCCAACCAATGCGCATTTTCACCGTTACAGGCACATCAACAGCCTTAACAGCAGCCTCTGCTACGCGTGCAGCTAAATCAGGATTCTTCATAAGTGCAGAGCCATCACCAGAGGAAACAACTTTTTTAACAGGACAGCCCATATTAATGTCTACAATCTCTGCTCCCGCATCGGCTACAACCTTTGCACCGATTGCAATAGCTTCTGGATTAGATCCAAAGATCTGCATAGAAACAGGGCGTTCTACTTCTTCAATGCGCAACAATTCATGAGTGCGCTCATTTTTATATTTAATACCCATAGCACTTACCATTTCGGTACATACTAAGGCAGCACCATGTTCTTTGGCTAGTAGACGATAGGCAATATCGCTAACCCCTGCCATTGGCGCTAATATAGCCTGACCATCTATTGGGACGGACCCTATTTGCCATTGTTTATTATTCATATAATTCTATATTCCCTAACAAAAAGGGTACAGCATAAGCTGTACCCGAATGTACACTACTTTATTACATATATGTAACTATATTATAGTAGCATTATTTATTTCTTTCGTAAATAAGGCGTAACCCCTCTAATGTAAGCATGGGTTCTACATGGTCAATGCAATCTGTGGCACTGCTAATAAGTTGTGCCAAACCACCTGTAGCTACGACAGTTACATGATCACCCATCTCTGCTTTCATACGAGATACGAGACCTTCTACTTGACCTACATACCCATAGAACATACCAGATTGCATAGAGGATACAGTGTTACGGCAAATAACTTGACCTGGGTCTCTTACATCAATACGTGGTAATTTTGCAGCCCTTTGGAATAGAGCCTCTGCAGAAATTGTAACACCTGGTGTAATTACCCCACCTATATAATCGCCATTATCTCGTACCGCACAATAGGTTGTAGCCGTACCAAAGTCGATAATAATTAAGTCACCTTTATATTGTTCATGTGCAGCAACAGCGTTTACAATGCGGTCAGCCCCTACTTCACGAGGATTGTCATATTTAATCGCAATACCAGTCTTAGTGCCAGGCCCAACAATAAGAGGATTTACATTGAAATAGCGCAAGCATACGCGTTCTAATGTAGGCATCAATGGTGGCACAACTGAGGAAATAATGATATCTTTAATATCTTTCACATCCACCTTACGGTCGTGAAAAAATAAGTTCATCATCAACATGCCATATTCATCGGTGGTCCGTACGCGATCCGTGGAAATACGCCAGTGACCTACAAGCTCTGTCTTGTCGTATACACCGAGAACAATATTGGTGTTCCCCACATCAATTACTAATAACATGAATGCCTCCTACTTGCGCGGACGAATTGACACGTCCCCTGCCACAACACGTTTAACTATCCCATCAGGGATTTTTACTAATAAATTACCATCTTCATCAATATCTGTAGCTACTCCTTCATAAGTATTTCCTGGCGCTCTCACTTCAATTTCCTCACCAAGAGTTACCGATAATTGGCGCCATTCATTGAGAGTTTCCTCAAAGCCACTATCAAGAACTTCATAATATTGCTGTTCTAAAGATTCTAATATAATTTTAAAAGCTTCTGTCCGTTCAATCTCAATACCTTCCATTGTTAAGGACGTAGCAATCAACTTCAATTCTTCGGGCAACTCTTCTTGTTTTAGTTTAATATTAACACCTATGCCCATAATAATATAGGAAATTTCTTCCATAGATCCAGACATTTCAGTTAAAATACCCACTAATTTACGACCGTTTACAAGAATATCATTAGGCCATTTGATGCCCGCATCAGTAAGCCCCATTTTATGGAATGCTTTAGTCAATGCAACAGCAGCCATCAACGTACACTTAGGTGCATCTACAGGTGCAAAATCAGGGCGCAAAATGAGACTAAACCATATACCTTTACCGAATGGAGAATACCATCCACGAGATAAACGACCACGGCCAGCAGCCTGTTCCTCTGTCACAACTACAGTGCCTTCCTCTGCACCTTGTTGTGCTAAACGACGAGCTTCTAGGTTAGTAGATTCGGTAGTATCCATATAGACATACCGCTTTCCAAATACATCTGTTTTTAAGATTTGCTTCATTGCTAATGGACTCAACAAATCAGGTTCCTCCAATAATCGATACCCCCTCTTGGTATAAGATTCTATTTTGTAGCCTTTTTGACGTAATGCCTTGATATGCTTCCAAATAGCTGTACGTGAAACATGACACGCTTCCGACATATCTTGTCCCGATACGAAACTACCTTGGTTTTGTCTCAAGAATTCTAATACTTCATCACGCATAGTTTAGAGCCCCTTTCTTTGTCAACCTAGGTTTACAATTCGATTGTACAAGTGTACCCTATAAAATGCAAGGGTTATTTAAAATAATTAATGGTATAATATATGTAGTATTAAGTTATACCGTATGCAAAAGATAACAATAGTATGGTCTATCATTATCTAGGGAGATATATGCGACAATTTACATTAGAAGAAAAAAATGAGGTTCTAGAGAATCCCTTTATCCATATTCATAGAAAACTTGATGTCCTATTAAACATAGGCAAACTACTCATGGAATGTGGTGCCGATACAAATCGAATCATCGAAGAAATGCTTAAAGCCGCCACATTTATGGGTATTCCTCATGATTATTTAAATATACATATTTCCTATACTACGATTATGGTCAATTTACTGCATAAAGAACGATCTATTACCGTATTTAGAAAAACACCTGTCCATGTACCCAATATGGCCATGATCAATGCCGTATCTAAACTCACATGGCGCGCCTTTGAACGACATTATTCTCTCACTACCTATGAACAGCTGATTTCCAGATTAGATTCTACTATTCCAGTATATCCTGATTGGGTAAAAGGTATTGCCTGTGCTCTTGGTTCAGCAGGCCTTGCTTTTTTATATAGTGGAGATGCAATTGCCTTTATAGTAACAATTATTTGTTCTCTAATCGGTTATTTTACGCGTACACTATCCGTTCGTTTAGGTTGCAATGAATATGTAGGTATTGCATTAGGTGGATTTGCCGCTATGGTTTCTGCCTACGGCTTCTATTCACATATTGAACAAGATTCGTTAGTTTATGTTCTCGTATGCTGTACCTTATTTATGATACCTGGTGTACCTCTTATAAACTCCGTTATCGATACCATCAACAACCATATTTTATCGGGAATTACAAGAGCCATTAGAACGATCCTTATCGTTGGTAGCATGACCTTAGGCATGGCCATGGCATTATACTTTAGCCCTATGCCGGCCTTTAGCTTTGTAGATATTAAGCCTCATGTATTATCCATTGAGCAAATTATAGGGGCTTTTACAGCAGCCGCATCCTTTGCAGTACTATTTAACGCTCCTGTACGGTTACTAGTATCCATTGGTATTGGTGGTGTATTATGTGTATTTATCCGCAATTTATTAGCTGTTGAATTTGGCTTCTCCATTCCAGGTGCTACCTTTGTAGGCGCTGCTGTAATGAGCGTGATCTATGTAAAAGTTTCTACTTGGCTGAGAACATCTAGCACAATTATCATCGTCCCATCTGCTATAGCTTTAATGCCTGGTATTTTATATTACAGATTCCTCTTTGATATGCTTCATATCAACGCACTATCAGAATCTGGCTTACTTCATATGGTCCAAAACGGTGTAACAGGCGTCCTTACTATTGTAGGTATTGCGGTTGGTGTAGCGATTCCAAATGTACTAGCTCAAAAATATTTGAAAGCATTAAAAGAACGTAGAATTCAACAGCACTTGGCAACACGTCATATTAATGATGGTCAATAGATATGCCTCACCAACTACATTACTAGCTTCGCAATATAGATAGCATACTAATTACCTATAGCTAGTAATAGGTAATTATAATCAAAAGAGCATATATAAAAAGAGCTGGCCCTCAACGAGGCCAGCTCTTTTATTTAGATATCTCATTATTTGATTTCATTAGAAGGTGTTTCACTAGGAGCATCCACTGTAGCAGTGTTCTCTTTAGCTTCAACCACCTCTGGTACTACAATACCTGCCGCTTCTAACGTAGCTTTAGGTTCCTCTATTTCAGGAGCTTTTGTTGTACCATATTTGTAAAGATTATCTACCGCTTTTGCATCGATGGTTTCTTCCTCTAATAGAGCATTTGCCATATCATGTAAGAATTTCTCATTATCGCTAAGAAGTTTTGTTACATCTTTATAAGCTTCTTCAACAATACGATGAATTTCAGTATCGATTTTTGCAGCAATTTCTTCACTGTAATTGCGTTCATGTCCAAGGTTTTTACCCAAGAATACTTGTTCTTGTTGTTCACCGAACACGATAGGACCAAGCTCATCGCTCATGCCCCAACGCGTTACCATAGCACGTGCCGTATTCGTTACACTTTGAAGGTCACCAGAAGCACCTGTACTGATTTCATCTAAAATCAAGGCCTCTGCAATTCGACCACCAAGGGCTACGCGAATATCTGCCAATAATTGAGATTTTGTTTTGTAGTTTTGTTCCTCTGTAGGAAGCATCATAGTGTAACCACCTGCTGCACCACGAGGAATGATTGTTACCTTATGAACAGGATCTGCATGAGGCAACAAATGTGCCACGATAGCATGACCAGATTCATGGTACGCTGTTAACTTACGGTCTTTTTCGCTCACAATGTGACTGCGGCGTTCAGGACCCATGCTAACCTTTTCACTAGCTTCTTCAACTTCAGCCATGGTAATAACTTTTTTGTTAAAACGAGCAGCTAAGAGAGCCGCTTCGTTTAATAAGTTATTTAAGTCAGCACCAGTAAAACCTGGAGTCTTCTTGGCAATTGTTTTTAAGTCTACATCGTCAGCTAACGGCTTATTACGAGCATGAACTTTAAGAATTGCTTCACGACCACGTAAATCTGGACGCCCTACAATAACTTGACGGTCAAAACGACCTGGGCGCAAGAGCGCTGGATCAAGAATATCTGGGCGGTTTGTAGCAGCGATGGTAATAATACCTTCATTAGCACCAAAACCATCCATTTCAACGAGCAATTGGTTCAATGTTTGTTCACGTTCATCGTGACCACCACCAAGACCTGCTCCACGTTGGCGACCTACTGCATCAATTTCATCGATAAAAATAATGCATGGCGCATTCTTTTTTGCTTGCGTGAAAAGATCTCGTACACGAGATGCACCAACACCTACGAACATTTCTACGAAGTCAGAACCAGAAATCGTAAAGAATGGTACCCCTGCTTCACCAGCAACGGCTTTTGCAAGTAATGTTTTACCTGTACCTGGAGGTCCCGCTAACAATACACCTTTCGGAATTTTAGCCCCAATAGCTGTAAATTTACCTGGATCCTTCAAGAATTCTACTACTTCTTCTAATTCTTGTTTGGCTTCTTCAGCACCAGCTACATCTTTGAAGCTAACTTTTACATTACCTTCTCCCATCAATTTAGCTCGGCTTTTACCAAAGTTCATTACTCGGCCGCCGCCACCTTGTGTTTGTTGCATGATGAAAAAGAATAACACAACCAAGATGATAATAGGAATAGCAGAACCTAACAGGCTCATCCACCAAGCAGGTTGCTCAGGTGGAGCTGCTGTAATTTCTACGCCATTATCTTGTAATGTTTTAATTAATGTTTCATCACTTGGCGCATAAGAATTGAACTCTGTTCCATTTTTTAGTTTACCTTTAATACCATGATCATTGGTAATCGTTACGGACTCAACCTTTTTCTGTTGTACTTGTTGAATAAATCCTGTGTAACTAAGCTCAGATTTATTCGCACTTTGACCAGAGAAAGCGTCAATGGCGATAACGAAAGCGGCAATGATAAGTAAATAAAGGACGATATTTTTTGTAAATCGACCCAAAAGATTACCCCTTTCAATAGTAATTTAGTTGTATAAACGAATTGAGTACATCTCATTGAGAGATGTACCCATATATTATATCATATTTTTAATTTTGATACATTTCTTCCTTTAAAATACCGATATATGGTAAATGGCGATATTTTTCTGCAAAGTCTAACCCATAACCGATAACGAAGTAATCAGGGATAACAAAACCCACATAATCTACCTCTACATCCATCTTACGGCGTTCAGGCTTATTTAATAATGCTGCAAGGCGTACGCTTTTGGCGCCACGAGCATGTAAATTTTCTAATAAGTAATGCAATGTTGTACCCGTATCTACGATATCTTCCACAACAAGTACATGCTTACCCTCTACAGATCGATCCAAATCTTTCAAAATTCGTACTACCCCTGTACTAGTTGTGCCACTACCATAGCTAGAGCAAGAAATGAAATCAAAGCTTACATCTACGCTATCATCAATAGAGCGAGCCAAGTCTGTAAAGAAAACAACAGCTCCCTTTAACACCCCTACGAGTACTACAGATTCATTTTTGTAGTCTTCGCTAATTGCTTTACCTAACTCGGCTACACGAGCCTGTAATTGTTCCGATGTATATAAAATCTCTTTTGCATCTTGATGCATCTATATGACCTCCACGATTCATATTAATGTTTGCAATATACCTTTATTGTATCACATTGAGCAGTTACTTTTATACTTTTTATAGTGAAAGTTTTTTCTTCCCCAGATTTAACAATATCGAGTAATTGCTCTTGATGAGCTGATGTAAGTGTTATATCTGAGTCTACAGTACTCACTAAACGCTGCCATAACCGACGTTGTATCGACAATGATTCTTGTCGTAAGGCACGACGAGATAAGCTCACCCCATCAGCACCTATAGTCACAAGTTTTTCAAAAGCTTGCTCCGTTAAATCAGATATAACTAATAAATCTTCATATACGGAATTTCCCAATCTAACAATAGCATCCACTACATTAGGGTTAATAACTTCTAACTCAGGTATAATACGATGACGAATCCTATTCCGCTGGTATTGCACATTCTCATTGGTAGAATCTATACAATATGGAATATGCTTCGCTGCTAAATAAGCCAATACATTTTCTTTTGTAACGTCTAAAAGTGGCCTGACTACAGGAATATCGTATTCAAAGCTTACCACTGACATGCCGGCCAAACCATTTAGCCCTGAACCTCTAATAATATGTGCTAGAATCGATTCTGCTTGATCATCTTTGTGATGAGCCACCGCAATATAATCATAGTTTTCAGACTGTGCAAGCTCCGTAAGCCATTGATAACGTACTTGTCGTCCTATAGTTTCTTCAGACTGCTTTTGTTCCTTGCTCAAACGAGGTACATCAAATGTAGTAGAATAAAATGGTAGTCCTAAAAATTTCACTTGATGTTGGAGCCACAAAACTTCTTCCTTACTTTCAGGACGAATACAGTGATCTACGATGGCCACACCTAGTTCATACATTGTATGTCGATGTATGGCAATATCTTGCAACAAATACAATAGAGCCATTGAATCAGGGCCACCAGAGCACGCTACTAAGATACGGCTGTTCTCAGGAAATAAATTATGTGATTTTAAGGTGTGATTAACGGTTCGAACGAGTGCTTTCACATTCACGGGCCATTGCCTCCATACCATCTTGATCGCTCACAAATACATGAGGTACCTCATAGGCATCCATAAAGGATGTTAAAATTTCTGCACCAGCAACGATGATATCGGCACGGCCAGCAGGCAAACCTTTTACCTGTAATCGCTCATCACGGCTCATATAACGCAATTTTAGAATGATGCCCTCTACTGTTTCACGACTTAATTTATGACCTTGCACCTTCGTACCGTTATAATTTTCAAGACCTAAGTCTATAGCCGCTAGCGTTGTTAAAGTACCACCGATGCCAATAAATTCACCAAATTCGCCTTGAATCATCATGGGGTCCCAAAGGAATCGTGTTTCTTCCCATACCCGTTGAGGCCCTTCATCAGACATAGATTGTAAGCGTACCGCCCCTACAGGATAAGAACGGCTCCAATACACGCCATCTTTATTCCCTAAAGCCAGTTCTGTACTACCACCACCAATATCGATTGTCGTATAATGGCGACCATCATTCAACTGGTCTCCTAATGCACCATTAAATCCATAAATTGCCTCTTCATCACCTGATAAAATGCGCCATTCCATAGGACAATATGTATTGATACATCCCATAAATTCAATGCCATTTGGTGCTTCTCGAACGGCACTCGTCGCGAAGCCAAAACAGTAGTCCACACCATATTGATCTGCAAGTTTTTTTATATCCGTGAAAGCTTGATAGGATGCCTCCATCGATTCAGCTCGCAACGTACCATCTGCATTTCGTTGTCCCAATCGCGTGGTCCATAATTGTTTTGGCTCATAGTGCCATATATTATTTTCATAGGTAGCCAATAATAAGCGTACTGAATTAGATCCAATATCAATGATAGCTAACTTCATAATCGCTCCTTACATAATTAGTATTCATCTAACACCATTATAACGTTAGAGCCTATACATAAGTAAAGAGATGGCTCAATGCCATCTCTCACTATTAATCTCGACGACCGCCTCGGCCTCCACGTTTACCTTCTGTATTGCGTTTTAAATCATGTAATCGTTCATTACTATCACGCAAAAATGATTTCATCTTCGCTTCGAAAGCTTCTACGCTTTGTTTAGATTGAACTCGACGAGGGCGTCTATCTTCACTTACTACTTCTTTAGGTTGTGTTTGACGAATAGAAAGACCGATTTTATTACCGTCAATAGATAAAACCTTAACCTTCACTGAATCTTCAACCTTTAACACGGTATTAATATCTTCGACATACCCATGAGCTACTTCAGAAATATGAACTAACCCTGTTTGTTTCTCTCCTAAATCAACAAATACGCCAAATTTTGTAATACCAGATACGGTACCATTTACAATGTTACCAACTTCGATTGCCATGCAACCTCCTAATTAATGCGGAAACCTCAAACTACACACTAATGCGAATCTAAATTACTAAAGACTAACCTATTTTACATAAGGCACTTCACCAGGTTTTACAAGGCCTAGTTCCTCTCGAGCCACCCCCTCAATGGTCTTTGGATCTTGTAATTTAGCCTTTTCCTGTTCTAATTCTTCATTTCGCTGTTTTAATTCTTGCAATTGTTGCTCAATATGTTGTTTTTCTTGATATACAGCCACCAAGCGATAGGCTTGTCCTAACAATAGCAGCACCATAATCCCTATACCAATTCGCTTGATCCACATGAGGATAATACGTTGATCCTGCACTTTGCGATTAGGGCGAACCCGTTTGCGCAACCTTTTTGGACGCTGTACTTCCATAGTGTCTTGAGTCATAATGTCCCCCAAAAATATTCATCATCTGTATACTGTCATTTTTTAATTATATCACAGAACCTCATTAGGGACTAAATAAAATTATCTATAGTTTTCCTTTAAATATATATTCTCTCTCTATACATAGATATATAAGTTTATCAGTAATAAACTTAGCAATACCTTACAAGGACTCTGCTTTATGAGCATATTCACGAATAACTGCACAAGATTTTTTAAACAAATCTAATTCATCTTTAGTAAGCTTTAATTCAAATACATCTTCAATTCCATCTTTACCAATAACTGCTGGAGTAGATGCAAAGATTCCTTCTTCACCATATTGGCCATCTAAATAGCAAGAACATGGTAATACTTTCTTTTCATCATGGAATACAGCACGAATTAATTCTGTTGTTGCACTAGCAATACCAAATTCTGTCGACCCTTTACCCGCCAATACATGGTAACCGCCAATTTTAACATCATCTAGCACTTGTGTATGATCTAGTGTAGGGAATCTATCCGGCAATTCTTGTTGCAATTCTACGAGAGGTTTTCCTTGTACATATACATGAGACCATGGCACCATAGCACTACCGCCATGTTCACCTAAGCAATAAGCTGTAATTGTACGATTACTAATATTAAAAATACGAGCTAATTCTTTTTGTAACCGTGCAGAATCTAAAGCTGTACCGCTAGAAATAATACGTTTAGGATTCCAATTTAAATGTTTGCATAAATATGTTGCTACAACATCAGCAGGATTAGAGATAGAGATAATAAAACCATCAAAGCTAGACTTTTTAATGCGAGGAATGACATCCTTTAGAACCTCAACTGTATCGCCAAGACTTTCTAAACGGTCTTGATATAAATTTGGTAAAGGACCAGCACAAAATACCAAAATATCACAATCCCCACATTCTTCAATTGGACCAGCAGTAGCTGTTACTTTATGAGGAATATAACTAACAGCATCATTTATATCCATTGCTTGTGCTTTAGCCTTTTTCTCGTCAACATCCATCATATAAAGTTCATCTACTTCACCTTGTAGAGCAAGAGAAAATGCTACATGAGAACCTACATGTCCATTGCCAATAATACCTACTTTACGTAACTTCATAAGGGCCTCCTACTGTTAGTATTAAAAGATAGTTATCTCTAATACCATTCCACTTAAACCAACGTTTACAAACATGTGAATCGTCATTTTTAAGTTATATAAAAATATATTGCTTATAAAATACATAAACTATTATATACCTATTTTCTCATAGGTATATAGAAAAATAGATTTATAGCGATAAAAAAAGACTATTATAGGAAATCCTATAATAGTCTTTTCCTTATATAGTTAGTCTCGTCCAGTAAAAAAGCTTACTACAGCAATAACTATAACTGCACCAACGATGGACGGAATTAATGCCATGCCTGCAAGGCTTGGACCCCATGTACCAAGTAACGCTTGACCTACAGAAGCACCTACCAAACCAGCAATAACACGAAGAATAATCCCCATACTTTGCGCCTTTTTAGTAATACGACCAGCTACAAAACCAATGAATCCGCCTACAATAATTGACCAAAGCATAATTTACCTCCTATAAAGTCATCTCATCAAGATTAAGAGGGAATAAATCCTTATTCTCCATCACTTGTGGCGACTTTTCTAAATATTGTTTTCGCATTGACCATAAAATCTCTAAATCCTTTGGATCTAACTTGGACAATGCATATATCATCGTGAAATCTGAACCATAATGGCCACGCAAACTATCAGGTACTCCTTTTGGCCCTTCTCCACCAAGACGATTATTAAAGAACCCTTGAATACGACGACTATCTAAATCAATGATAATAAATCCTGACGCATCATAAACATACAATGTATGATTTACACGCTTTAAAGCTCGTACCGTATTCGTTATAAAATACTGGTCCTTCATGTCAATGAGAGATGACTCATAACCTGAATGGTAAAAGTCACCATAATAATGAGCACCTCTATCTGTAGATTCCAACAAATCCTTAAGTACGGATTGTTCTTGACTACTAAAATCAGAAAGAATTTTTACCGTAGTAATCTCGCGTAAACCACGTTGGTAATTCTCTGTTTTAGAAGGCTCTATATGTTGACCGTGAAAGGTAATAGGCATCAACCGCAGCGTATTGTCAGATAGATTATAAATACCGTAACCTTCATAACCTAAAAAATAAACTTGTGAATCAATAGATTTCATTGCTAATATTCGTTTTGAAATAATGGCATCACTAGAATTTACTAATGTATGCTCTTCTGGATCAATACGTACTGTTTTACTATCATAATTTCCGCCTACCGCAATCCAATAGGATAGTCCCATTACAATCAATGCTAGTACGAACAATCCGATACGTTTTATATTCATTTATACTCCCTATAAATCCCCCAGCATAAAACGTAATCACACATTGCATCTACAGCAGCTTCCTTAATATAATCCCTATTTTGGTATAACTGTAGTCTTTATGTTTAGTATTTGTGAATTACTATAGCAAGCTTAAGTGAGCTAATCTCTCGCCAATTGTTGTCCCCTTATATGTAAAAGTGGGTAACAACTCAGATAAAGGTTCTAAGACAAAGATACGATCCCAAAAGTAAGGATGTGGTATGGTAAGCCTTTTATTGCAAACAGAAATAATGGTTTTGTCCTCATCGAAAGCCAAAATAATATCTAAGTCCAATGTACGTGGCCCCCAATGAATGAGTCTTTCCCGTCCAGCCCGCTGTTCTAAAGACTGTAGCAACCCCAACATTTGAAGAGGAGCTAAAGTACTTTTACAAGACCATATGCCATTAATAAATGAAGCCTGATCTGTATAGCCCCAAGGTTCCGTTTCTATCAAAGAAGAACTAATAACCTCCGAAACAGTCTCGTACTCTTGTAATGACTCAAAAGCGGAATTAATGTAGCCTCTTTTATCACCTATATTTGAACCTACACTGATGTAATAGGTATACATCAAATTTGACCTCTTGTAGTTATAACCTCAACATAATCTAGGATACCAGCAATAGGTACAGATGGTTTACGCACCGTTACAGATAAGCCAACAATCCCTTGATAATGTTGGTACAAAGAATCGGCGATAAGTGCACCTAAACGTTCTAATAAATTATGTTTTTCTCCAGTCATAACAGATTCTACAATCTCATATACCTCTACGTAATTGATAGAATCTTCTAATTGGTCACTTTGACCGGCCTTTGTAAGATCTGTAGTAATTTCAACATCCACAAAAAATCGTTGCCCTTGCTCTTGTTCAGATGCCAAATTTCCATGAAATCCATAAAACGCCATATTTTTTAAAACGATTTTATCCATTATTCACCTCGTAATAGGCCATCTGCTACGGCCAAGGCACGTTTGTGCATTTTCACATTATGAACACGCACCATATCAACGCCTTGGAATACGCCCGTAATACAAGCAGCAACGGTACCTTCATCACGTTCTTCAGGTGGTAAACCACCTAACATGGATCCAATAAAACGCTTGCGACTAGGTGCAAGTAGAATTGGAAATTCATAAGCTGTTAACTCACCTAACCGTTGCATAACTTCAATATTCTGTTCTTCTGTTTTACCAAATCCAATGCCTGGATCAAGCCAAATTTGTTGTGGAGTAACCCCCTCCTTCATGGCTTTATCTACAGCACTGAAAAAATATGCCTTCATATCTTCAATGATATCGCCATAATTTGTATCGTTATTATTATGCATAATGATTACAGGTACCTTATATTTTGCTGCTACCGCGGCCATATCAGGATCATAATGTAATCCCCACACATCATTCAAAATATGTGCACCTTTAGAAAAAGCATACTCAGCAGTCTTAGCATGATAGGTATCGATAGATACAGGTATTGTAGCTACATTTAATACAGGCTCTATCAATAAAGACAAGCGTTCAATTTCTTCATCTGCAGTCAACGGAGTACAACCAGGACGTGTAGATTCTACCCCTAAATCGATAATATCAGCACCATCTTCAATCATTTGCGTTACATGTGCTGACGCAGCTTCTGGGGTATTGAATTTACCACCATCAGAGAAAGAGTCAGGCGTACCATTAAGTATCCCCATAATAAGGGTGCGATCGCACAAAGATAAACTTTTGCCATCATTCCATGTATAATTTCTACGTTTAAACATTTGCCTGTCCTCCACCTAACATTGCTAGCGCTTCATCACGTAACGTGCCAGTCTCTGCAAGCACGCCACGGCTTTCTAATGTAATAACCTTTGAATCTTGCTGCATAGTTCCTTTGATGAGCATACACAACTGTGTTGCTGTTATACGCACAAAAACACCATGGGCAGATAAATCATTCATAATTGCATCTGCTAATTCTGATGCTAACCGCTCTTGTAGTTGCGGCCTCCGGCTAAGAATATTAACAATATCTTGAAACTTGCTAAGCCCTGCCACAAAGCCATCCTTGGGCTGGTATACAATATCTACCGTTCCAAAGAATGGCAACAAGTGATGCTCACACATAGAATAAAACGGAATTCCAGTGACCGCTACAAGCCCCTTGTAATCGGTACAAAACATTTCACCCCATGCAGAGTTCGTTTCCAATCCTACACCACTGAATAATTCACTATATAACTCTGTTACACGACTTGGTGTTTTCTCTAACTCTGGTGCCTCTGTATCAACAGATAAAGCCTCTAAAAATTGCTTTATCCCTTCCTTTGCACGTTGATTCATCGGTCCTCCTAAACGATCTTTGTCGTCCAATCCTCAATATTCCAAATATCTGTAACCCAATCTTTATAAAATTCAGGTTCATGACTTACCAGAACGATAGTTCCTTTGAACTCACGTAAAGCACGACTCAACTCTTCTTTGGCATAGATATCTAAGTGATTAGTCGGTTCATCTAATACAAGTACATTGTACTTATTCTGCATCAACTTACACAAGCGAACCTTTGCATTTTCACCACCAGATAACACGCGCATTTGAGATGTAATATGCTCGTTAGTAAGACCACAACGAGCAAGAGCTGCGCGCACCTCTGCATTGGTCATTGCCGGATATTCATTCCAAATATAATCTAATGCCGTTTCAGAATTAGATGGAGTATCTTCTTGGGCAAAATAGCCAATTTGTAAGAAGTCACCTTTTACCAATTCCCCACTTACCGGCTTTAACAAACCTAAAATTGTTTTCAACAATGTCGTTTTACCTAAGCCATTAACGCCACGAATAGCGATTTTTTTATTTCTTTCGATTTGGAAGTCTACTGGTCTAGTTAACGGTTCATCATAACCTAATTCCAAGCCAAAAGCTTCTACGATAAAACGACTTGGTGTACGCCCCTCTTTAAAACCAAAACTTGGCTTAATGTATTCTTTAGGTTTTTCCAAGATCTCCATTTTCTCTAAACGTTTAGCTCGAGAATTCGCCATACCACGCGTTGCTACACGAGCTTTATTACGCTGAATGAAATCTTCCATGCGCTCAATCTCTTGTTGCTGACGTTCATAAGCCTTAGCTGCTTGTGCTTTTTTAACTTCATAGGCAGCTTGGAACTGATGATAATCACCAGTATAACGTGTAAGCACGGCCTGTTCGATATGATAAATCACATTAACTACAGAATTTAAAAACTCCATATCATGAGAGATTAAGATAAAGGCATTTTCATAGTTTTGCAAATAATTTTGCAACCATTGGATATGCTCTACATCAAGATAATTTGTCGGTTCGTCCAAGAGCAATATTGTAGGCTTTTCTAATAACAGTTTTGTTAACAATACCTTTGTACGTTGACCACCACTAAGCTCCGTAACATCACGATCTAAGCCAATATCCATGAGGCCTAAACCCGCCGCCGCACGTTCAATAACCGCATCAATTTCATAGAAGCCACGTTGCTCTAGAATTTCTTGCCATTCCCCAACTTGTTCGAGGAGCTTATTCATCTCATCTTCGGATACATCACCCATACGATTATAGGCATCGTTAATGTTTTGCTCCATGACAAATAAATCATCAAAGGCCCGTTGCAATACGTCGCGAATGGTCATTCCTTTTTCAAGAACCGCATGTTGATCCAAGTACCCCACAGTAACTTGATTCGACCATTCAATTTTGCCTTCATCAGGTGGTATTTTACCTGTAATGATATTTAGGAATGTAGATTTGCCTTCGCCATTAGCACCAATAAGACCTACATGTTCTCCTTTTAATAAGCGAAATGATGCATCATCTAAAATTTGTCGCGCTCCAAAACCATGAGTTACATTTGAAACGGTTAAAACACTCATATCTATCTCCACTGGAATAAAAGCCGTCTTGTTGAAGACGGCTTGTTTCATACTTACTTAAATATTATATATATTGTACCTTTTTGACCTCTATATGTCAAAAATTGAACATCACTTACACATCGCATAACGCAAGGCTACAATAGTCATCATCTTGGCTCCTTTAATAGCTTGCGCTAAACCATAAGCAGAACCTGCAGCACAAGTGAACTCTGGTGTATGAGCCTCTAAACCTAATCCAATCTGCAAAGTAGGCTGTGCTGTTGGTATTTCGTAAGATACATTTCCTACATCTGTACTACCATCAGCCTCATCATCAGGCAATATACGAGGCTTTTCACCAAATTCAGTCATCACAGTTTTAAAGAGATCTAATAGTTGTTTATCTTGACGCATATCCTTAAAGAGAGGCTCATAATGATGCATCTCAACACGGGCGTCATAAGATGCTGCAATCTCTTGAGCAGACTCTTTGATAGCAGGCAAAATAATTCCTTCTAAATCGTCCACCGTACTACCACGAACAGTCATGCGAATCGTAGCCTTAGGAGTTACTACGTTTGGCGCTGTACCAGCTTCGGTGAAGATGGCCCCTACAATAGCTCCTTTAGGGAATGTTTTCTTTAACTCTTTTATTTTTTGATATAAATCCACAGCACAGTCTAAGGCATTAATACCAGAGTCAGTTAATGATGCTATATGACAAGACCGTCCATGATAAGTCACCTCTAGTGGATGTGTGGCTAAGGATGTGCCACCCACCTCATTTTCACCACCAGGGTGAATGATGAGAGCTGCTTCATAGCCCTTAAACAAGCCGGCCTCAGCCATATATACCTTACCACCAATAGTTTCCTCTGCCGGACAGCCAAAGAAGGTCGTGCCCCAATCCTGTGGTGCACTTTGACTGAAAGCAACAGCAGCGCCTAAACTCATCATGGCGATGAGATTATGGCCGCAACCATGACCGAGTTCAGGTAACGCATCATACTCTCCTAAGAATGCTATTTTATGTTTCGCCTCACGGTTATAATCACCACGTATTGCCGTTTGTAATTCAGGATAATCTGTTAATCCTACTTGAGATATAAAATTCTGATTTTCTAAGAATTGGTGAATCATCTTAACTGCTTTATGCTCGTCTAAGCCTAATTCTGGATTATCATGTAAATATAAGGAGATATCGCGCAATTCCTCTGCCATACTATCTATGATAGCACAGGCACGAGCCTCTCGTTCTTGTAATGTCATAACTTCCCTTTTTAACTTATAATTTATACTGTTTATTATTTATTCTATCCAAGAAGAATATATCTATTTCGTATAGGGCTGAACAATTATGGTATTTGAAATATACCTAAAGTTAATCATCGCTCCTAATGGTAATGTTTGATGCGGTGTTCCATGACCTGTTGGGACATAACATACAAAAGGCTCCAATAATTCAGGGTCTCTATTTTCCTCCATGTAGCGTAACGCTTCATAGCCTAAATCATAATCACGCTCATCATCGTCGCCTTCACAATCTGTAAAAGTACCAATCACTAAACCTTTAATACGACTCAATAAACCACTAAGACGAAATTGTTGCAACATACGATCTAGCTTATAAGGGGCCTCTCCTACATCTTCAATGAATAGTAATGTATCCTCCCAAGATGTATCCTCTAAAAAATACGGTGTTCCTGACAACATAGATAACATCGTCATATTGCCGCCCCGTAAAATACCTTCTCCTAGCTCAGTACCAATAGCACCACGAGGCGGTTCAGGTAAGGGTTCTATGACTTGTAATTTACCTTCTAATGTATTAAATAAAGCATCAATATCAGCTTTGCGTTCAGGCTTAAAATCTACGCCCATCGGCCCGTGATAGGTAATGATCCGGCTATATCGATTGATAGCCATGTGAAGTGCTGTACAATCACTATATCCAATAAAAGCCTTTCGATGCTTACGGATTTCTGTATAATCTAATAAATCTAGATAACGCATTGTTCCATAACCACCGCGCAAAGCAAGTACCGCATCACAAGGTGCGGTGGTCATCATATATTGAAATTCTCGGGCTTGCTCCTCTGGTGTACCACCATACAAGCCTTTGCGATGTGCACTTTCACCAAAGAATACTTTATAGCCCCTTAGGTTACAAATTTCTTCTATTCTATGTAAATCTTCATCGCTCGCACTGGCAGGTGCCATGATACCTATAATCATGCCCGGTGCTAAGCGCTTTGGTTCAATCCAGTTCATATGTCCTCATAAAATACAACAAAAGACGTACACAATGTGTACGTCTTAAGTGTATCTTATTTGTATGCTTTTTTAAAGTCAACAAGGCCCAATGTAGTCCAGAAATAATTTTGAATGCTTCCATTTGTTACATATGGTTGTGTTGTGAAATACAATGGCATTACTAGAGATTCATCAAAAATCATCTGTTCTGCTTTATGCATCAACGTATCCCGTTCAGCCCCATTTGGTGTCGTACGAATACGAGCGATTAACTCGTTATAATCATCACTATGGTACTGACTATCATTGTCTTCAGCAGAGAATACTTCTAAGAAGTTTTGTGGATCACCGTAATCCGCAACCCAAGAAGCACGAGCAACTTGATATTTACCAGCTTCTCGGTCGGCTAAAAATACCTTTGTCTCTTGATTTTGTAAGCGTACATCTGCACCAAATGCATTGACCCAAGCATCTTGTACAGCTTCAGCAATCGCTTTATGTAATTCACTTGTATTATACAAAATCGTAATTGGAGGCAATGGATGGTTCTTATCATAGCCAGCTTTCTTCAAGATTTCTTTAGCTTGTTCCACATCTTCATAAACAAGATAACTACCAGCTTCACGGAAATCTTCACGTCCATTACTTTCAAGCATTCCGTAAGGAACAAAGGCATAGGCTGCCTCTTTACCACCGCGAACAATATTGTCAACGATGTTAGCACGATTGATAACCATGGAGAAAGCTTTACGCACCTCAGGGTCTGTGAAAGGTTCTGCTTTCACATTGAATACGTAATAATAGTTACCAAGCATAGGTCCAATATGTAATAGTCCCGCCTCTTCTAAGCGTTTTTGATCTGCTACAGGAGGCTCAACCGTCATATCTGCTTCGCCACCTTCAACCAATGTAAGGCGTGTGCTTTGGGATTCACTAATAGGCCAATTCATTTTCTCTGTTTTCACAGAATCTGCATCCCAATAGTTAGGATTCTTGATGAAATCCATTTCTCCATTATGCTTCCAGGATAGTAAGCGGTATGGACCATTAGATACAAATGTATCTGCATTGGCAGCCCAGTTTTCTTGAGCCTCTACAGCTTTTTGGCTCACTGGATAATAGCTATGAGAAGCTAGTAATTTTAAGAAATACGCTGTTGGATTCTCTAAGGTAACTACTAAAGTATCATCATCAATAGCCTTAACACCAACATCTTCAGCTGCAGCGTCACCATTATTAAAGGCTTCGCCATTTTTTAATACATATAACATATATGCATTGTCCGCATGGACTTCAGGGTCTAATACGCGTTTCCAAGCGTATTCAAAGTCATGAGCCGTCAAAGGCTCTCCATTAGACCATTTCAAATCAGGTCGTAAATGGAAGGTATACTCACGACCATCATTGGAAATATCCCAGCTTTTAGCAAGTGCTGCCTCTGGTTCACTTTCATCATTTAAACGAATTAAACCATCAAACAATTGAAGTTGAACCGTAGCCTCTGGTGAGGTAGTAGACTTTGCTGGATCCAATGTGGATGGTTCCTGCTCAATAACATATCGAATGGTATGCTCATCAATCGGTTGCTCCCCACGAGGATAACCAAATACAAACAAGAGCACACTCACCCCAAGAGCAAGGACCATGAGTTTTAACAAATTTCGTTTATCCATCATGGCAATGCTTCCTCTACAAATTCTTTCATGATACGCCCTACTCGAGCGCCTAACTCTTTACCGCGGTCATTATCAGTATCGCTCATCAAAAGGATAAAGCAAAAATGACCTCTAAATGTTTCTAATATTCCCCCATCGTGCTCTACGCGATCAAGGGATCCTGTTTTATGGTGAAAGCGTGTATCTTCGCCCCAATAAAATGGCAAAATATCACGGAATTGTTGGCGACCTAAAATATTCCACATCTCCCGACCAAAAGCATCTCTATCTCGACATTCAAAAATATGTTTATAAAGACGAGCTAGAGCCATAGCCGTCATACGATTATCACGGCCTTCGGCAAGAGCTTCAAAATCCATCATCATACGATTCAACTCAATTTCCTCTACACCAAGCTGTTCTGCACGAGCATTTATATTCTCCATGCCTAGAACTGTAATGAGCAAATTTGTCGCAATATTATCACTAAGAACCATCATAAGCCGACATAACTCAAGATATGTAAAGCTATGCTTTGCTACTAGCTCTTGTAAAGCACCACCGCCTTCAACACGAGGTGTTCTAGATAGGGGAACTGTATCGTTAAGGTCTAATTGATCAGTACGAGCTAAATGGAACACATATTCCATAATGAGTACCTTAATCAAACTTGCACTAGAGTGTATCGTGTTTTCCCCTTTAGAAGCAATGATAGTCGATTCCTCTTCATCGTCAAATTGAAGTACTATATAAGATATATTTCCTTTAGGTGCTAATTCTTTGATAACTGTATCGAGTTGATCTTCCAAGGACTTACCAACAAGTAACTTTTCCATACTATTCTCCCATTATATGTGCCAGCATGCGATGCGGCGGTCTGCCCAATCGCGAAGAGGCGGTCGTTCTGCAAAACAGCGCCCCTCAGCTTCTGGACATCGACCACTAAACAAACAACCTTTAGGCGGATCTAGTGGATTTGGTGGGTCCCCTTTAAGTGGTGCTCCAATTGGAGCATGTGGTATAACAGGGCCATTCAAGGCAGTCAAAGCACGGGTGTAAGGATGTTGTGGGAATTCGTATAAATCCAATGCAGGACCTTCTTCCATAACAGCTCCTAAGTACATAACTACCATTCGATGACTAATATAGCGCACCATATTTAAATCATGAGAAATAAAGAGGTACGAAATACCATGTTGTTCTTGTAATCGTTCAAGCAATGTCATAATTTGTACTTGAATTGATACATCTAGTGCTGAAATCGGTTCATCACAAATAATACACTGTGGCTGCATGATCAGAGCCCGTGCAATACCAATACGTTGACGTTGACCACCAGATAATTCATGAGCATAGCGCTCACCAAAGGACATGTTTAAGCCTACTTGATCAAGCACTTCTTTTACTCGAATAACACGATCGCGAGGTGTATATTTGGGATCTAGCTCCAATGGTTCCTCTAGAATCGCATTAACTGTAAGACGTGGATTAAGAGATGCATAAGGGTTTTGGAATACCATTTGCATCACTGGATGAACGGCTTTGCGCTCCACATACGGATCAATCTGTCGACCATTCATATAAATAGAACCTGATGTAGCTTGATGTAAGCCCATCAAAGTGTAGCCAAATGTGGATTTACCGCATCCAGACTCACCTACGATACCAAGAGTTTCCCCTGGCGATTGATATAGGCTCACGCCTTGTACAGCGTGTACCGTGTGTTTTGGCTTAAATAAGCCTCCTGACAGAGTGAACTCTTTAACGAGATTGTCAGTTTCCCATACGTAACTCATTAAAGTCCCTCCAACTTAGCTAACCAACATGTAAATTGATGATTTTCACCAACATTTGTAACCATAGGAATCCGATTACCACAAATGCGCATAGCCCACTTGCATCGCGGATTAAATGCACATCCTCGCGGTAAATCAAATAGATCTGGCGGTTGCCCCTCTACGGCTTTTAACTCACCATGCCATTTACCTTGTGGCAGAGCAAGCAATAACCCTAATGTGTACGGATGGCGAGGTTCATTAAAGATGCCCTCCACTGTAGCAGATTCAACACATTTACCAGCATACATAACCATAACGCGATCGCAAATTTGAGCGATAACACGTAAGTTATGAGAAATAAAGATAATCCCAATACCAGCCTCTACAGCTAATGTTTGCATAAGGCGCAAAATTTGAGCCTCTGTTGTAATATCTAGAGCTGTTGTCGGTTCATCGCAAATCAAAATCTTTGGACGACCTGCTACAGCCATGGCGATACAAACACGTTGGCGCATACCACCGCTCAATTCATGAGGATATTGAGATAATCGTCTTTCCGGCGTAGAAAGACCCATCTTCTTTAATAAGTCGATAGCGATTGCTCGTTCGTCATAATCCTCACCATATGCATTGGTGCGATGGATAACCTCATACATTTGCTCACCAATCGTCATGATTGGATTCAAAGAGGTCATCGGATCTTGGAATACCATGGCAACAGTAGTACCACGCAATTCATTCCAATCATCTTCAGTGAATTCAAGGCAATCATTGCCATCAATCATAAATGTATCGGCTTTAATTTTTGTTTTACCATATGGTAGTAATCCCATTAAGGAATTAACTAGCACAGATTTACCACAGCCGGATTCACCAACAATACCTAAAATCTCACCTGGTTGTAAGGAGATATCTTGATTACGAATAACTCGTAAAGGACCTTGGAAGGTATCGATGGTAATGGACACATTGCGCACATCAACAATTGCGTTATTCATTATCTATCTCCTTCCTTAGGGTCTAACACATTACGTAAGCCATCGCCAAGGAATGCAAAACCAAGCATGGTAACGCTAATGGCAACAGCAGGGAAAATCAGTTGGAATGGATAGGAGCGCATGCTACTAATCCCTTCAGAAGCTAATACGCCCCAGCTCGCCATAGGTGCATTAACACCTAAACCGATAAAGCTAAGGAATGCTTCTGTAAAAATAGCCTCTGGAATGGCCAATGTCAAAGTAATGATAATTGGACCCACACAGTTGGGCAAAATATGACGCAATAAAATGCGATACTTTGGAATCCCCATCGCTTCAGCAGCAATGATGTATTCTTCGTTTTTAACTTTCAAAATTTGACTACGTACGATACGAGCCATGTTAAGCCAATAAGCGATGCCTAATGCTACGAAAATAGATGTTAAGCCAGGGCCAAGTACAACCATCAACAAAATTACATAAAGTAAGAGTGGAATGCCGTACAAAACATCTACTAGCCCCATCATAATACGGTCAACCTTGCCACCAAGATAACCTGCAATGCCTCCATAGGTAACACCGATAACAAGATTGATGAAAGCCGCTACAAAACCAATAGTTAGGGAAATACGAGCACCATACATTACGCGCGTATAAATATCGCGGCCCAATGTATCTGTACCAAACCAATGACTAAAGCTTGGACTTTGGTTCGCATCAATCAAAGATTGATCCGCATAGGTATATGGAGAAATAATCGGTCCTAAAATGGCTAGCACAATCATTACTAATATAATAGTTGCCCCTACTACGGCCAAGCGATTCACCTTAAATCTCGCCCATTTACTAGGACGTTTTATAAAGCTTGTAATTTCTTCTTGAGGAGTTCGTTCAATAGGTAAAAAATCTTCCTTATTCATCTGTCCCCTCCTCTGTCGTAACACGTGGATCAATTAACGGATAAATCATATCCACCAAGATATTAAGAAATACTACAAGAGCACTATAGAAAATCGTAATGCCAAGAATAACAGTATAATCACGGTTGTAAATAGATGTTACGAAATACTGTCCAAGGCCTGGAATAGCAAAGATTGTTTCTACGATAAAGCTACCGGTCAAAAGGCTGGCAGCCAATGGGCCCAAATAAGTAATAACTGGCAAAATAGCATTCCCTAGTGCATGACGTGTTAAAATAGTCCAAGAGCCTAACCCTTTCGCACGAGCTGTGCGGATATATTCTTGTTGATACACATCAAGCAAGCCACTGCGAGTTAAACGTGCAATGAATGCCATCGGTTGTGCTGCTAACGTTAACACTGGTAACACCATATAAGATGGACCACGCCATAACGCCACCGGGAACCATCCCAGTTCAAAACCAACCACATACACAAGAACGGCACCAATAATAAAGGTAGGCACGGATATGCCAATTGTAGATAATACGGTTACTGCATAATCAACGATACCATTAGGGCGCATAGCACTTATAGCACCAGCCGCAATACCACCAACTACAGCTACTATTAATGATAACAAACCGAGTTGTGCAGAAATTGGGAATGCATCGCTGATAATATCGTTCACACTACGACCTTCATACTTATATGATGGTCCCAAATCACCAGTTATAACCCCACCTAAATAATCACCATACTGTTTCCATACAGGATCATCAAGATGATACTTTGCTTCAATACTTGCTTTCACCTGAGGTGGTAATTTCTTTTCAGTTGTAAAAGGTCCTCCCGGTATTGCATGCATTAATGCAAATGTTACGGTAATGATGACCCATAAGATTATGATTGCGCCACCTAGGCGTCGAAATACATACCTTGTCATTGTCACTTTCCTCCATAAAAAGTCTATCTGTCTTATTATACTACATTATGAAGTTAATTTCATGAATAACATCATTACATTTACAGAAAGCACTATATAACGTACAATAAATTATATACTATTTGGGAGGTGTCTATGATAGCAGTACCTAGAGTTTTAACAATTCAAGATATGAGCTCCATCGGCCGTTGTGCCTTAACCGTTATGATTCCAATCATCAGCGCTATGCGTTGTCAAGCGGTTCCATTGGCAACAGCTGTATTGAGTAATCATTTAGAATATCCACACTATGAGTTCGTAGATTTATCTGCACACATGCGAGATTTTATGGATTGCTGGGATAAAAATGAAATCGACTTCCAAGCTATTGTTAGTGGTTTTTTAGCATCGCCAGAACAAATTCATCTCGTTGAAGAAGCTATCGATCGATTTGGCTGTAATGGTCAAATGATTATCGTCGATCCCGCCATGGCTGATGACGGTCGCCTTTACTCTATCTATACACCTGATATGGTAGTAGCTATGCGACAACTCGTTTCAAAGGCTCACATTGTAAAGCCTAATTACACAGAAGCTTGCTTCTTATTAGACATTCCATACTCTACAGATCCTATTAGCAATGATGAATTGCGCCTTCAATGCAAGAAATTACACCAAATGGGACCCGATATGGTTATCATGACCAGTGTGCCATCGGAAACCCGTGCAGTCATCGCCGTCTATGATGGACCAACTGATTATTTAAAAACATATGATATTCCTCTTATCCCTGTGAAAGCGACAGGAACGGGAGATATCTTTACTGCTGTATTATCCGGTGCAGTAATGAGGGGATATTCACCTTATGATGCGGCAGAGCTGGCAATGAATTTTACTACTAAAGCAATTCAAGCTACAGTTGATACTGTAAAATCTATGAAACAAGGTGTAGCATTTGAGCTAGTCTTGCCAGAATTAACTCAAATATAAGCTACAAATAAAGGGGAACTTATGGATTTACTCTATGTTGTATTACGAACACTACTTATATGTACCGTCGGTTTGCTCATCGCATTCCAAGGTCGACGTATGGGGGTATCGATTTTTAATCTAACGGGACGGTTAAATCGACTACAATTTATCATATGCTTCATTATTTTAATGATTTTATTCCACATCGTTCACTACATCGATGATATATTCTTAAATTTTGTTGTATCATTACCGGCATATTGGTTTACGAGAGTGATTATATGGATTCTATTGGCTGTTTTATTCCCATTATCCTGTATTTTATTTGGCCGTCGTATTCATGACATTGGCTTTAATGCATGGGCAGGAATTCTCTGGTCGGTAATCATCATTTTTATCAATACCTATTCTGCTGTATCACCAT
>JAGZGB010000060.1 GCA_018367495.1 Veillonella sp.
GACAAAAGAAACGATGGAAAGCTTTGACTATATTTTAGAACCTATATATGGCCATGGTGAATACAATCATTTATCTGTGCGTAGTGCCGTTTCAATCATTTTAGATCGATTGCGTGGCGAGGCATGGTGGAATAAATAGGAGGAGTCTATGTCAGGACATTCAAAATGGGCAAATATTAAACATAAAAAAGGCAAAACTGATGCGTTGAAGGCTAAATTAGCTACGAAAATCGGTCGCGAAATTACCGTGGCAGCACGCATGGGTGGTGCTGATCCAACAGGTAATATGCGTTTAAAATTGGCTTTGCAAAAAGCTCGTGAAAACAATATTCCTAAGGATAATATTCAACGTGCCATCGATAAAGGCATTGGTGCTACGGATATGAATGCATACGAAGAAATCGTATATGAAGGTTATGGTCCAGCTGGTGTGGCTGTTACTGTAGAGGTTATGACGGATAATCGTAACCGTGCAGCAGCAGATGTGCGACATGCATTCTCTAAACAAGGTGGTAACCTTGGTGAGAGCGGTTGTGTAGGTTGGATGTTTAAATCTAAAGGCGTATTCGTTATCGATAAAGAAGGTCATGACGAAGATGAATTGACCATGTTAGCTCTCGAAGCGGGCGCAGAAGACCTTAAGTCCGAAGACGATGTATTTGAAATTTATACTACTCCTGAAGATTATGATGCGGTAGAAGCAGCTCTTGCTGATGCGGGCATTGAAACAGAAGTAGCGAAAATCACAATGATTCCAGATACTACAATTGAATTGACTGGCGATGATGCTGTAAAAATGCAAAAAATGCTCGACGTATTGGATGATCTTGATGATGTACAAAACGTATATCACAATGGTATTTTGCCAGACGACGAAGAATAATAATATTAAGGAGCACTCTGATGGGTGCTCCCTTTTTGTTGATTCATGGAATTTAGAGTTTTTGTAAATGTTAAGAATACTAATAGATTTCTTATAAATTTTATATTGAAATTCATGAACTTCGATGTGGTATTGTGCTATAATAAAATAGATTATGTAATGGAGGTAGGCGATAGCTTATCTCATTTTTAAACTAAGGGGGTTAAGGTGCGAATTATAGGTATTGACCCAGGCACGGCTATATGTGGATATGGCATTATTGACGTGAAGGGTAGTAAATTAACACCTGTAGCCTATGGGGCTATTACAACTCCTAAGGAATTAACCGATTCACAGCGGTTGGAAATTTTATTTAATGACCTAAGTGATATTCTAGAGGAATTTAAGCCGGATAAGTTCGGCGTAGAGGAATTGTTCTTCAATCGTAATGTAACGACCGCTATTAAGGTTGGTCAAGCTCGAGGCGTTATATTATTAGCGGCTGAGCAGCAACGAATTCCTATCTATGAATATACACCGCTACAAATCAAGCAAGCTGTCACAGGTTACGGTAAGGCTGATAAGAATCAGGTTATTTATATGACGATGAATATTTTGGGGATTCGTGAGAAAATTAAGCCCGATGATACGGCGGACGCATTAGCTGTTGCCATCTGTACGGCCCATAGTTCTCACAATGATAGATTGAAGAGGTTAGTGTAATGATAGGGTATGTACGGGGCATCGTAACACATCTCTTTAAAGAGTCTTGTTACGTAGATGTACATGGCGTAGGGTATCGCGTTTATGTGCCGACCACTACGCGTCAACAATTGATTGAAGGTCATGAGGCAACGCTATTTACGTATTTGAATGTGCGGGAAGATGCAATGCAACTCTATGGCTTTTGGACGGAAGAGGAGTATGAGTTGTTCATTTTACTCATTTCTGTTTCCGGTATAGGACCTAAGGTGGGGCTTGGCATTTTGTCTGGTATGACGCCGGAGGCTTTCAAATTAGCTGTTATTAATGGCCAAGTACAGCAATTAACCAAATTGCCTGGCATTGGTAAGAAATCTGCAGAGCGACTTGTTCTGGAGTTAAAGGATAAGTTAGCGAAAATGACGCATATATCTGCAGAATCTCCAGCAGCCATACAGCCGATTGGTGTTGCCGCTAGTGGTGCTGCCGGTGAGGCTATTGAAGCTCTCGTATCGCTAGGTTATTCAGAACGAGATGTAGCTGATATTGTAGAGTCTTTAGATGATGGTAAACGCGATATACCTGAGTTGATTAAAGTCAGCTTGATTGAGCTTGGGAAAGGACGATAAGGATGAACGAAGAAGTACGCCTTGTCGGAAATGGCGAGCACGAAGAAGATATGTGGCAATATAGCCTACGACCAAAGTTTTTTAATGAGTATGTAGGTCAAGAAGAGGCTAAAGGTAATCTAAATGTATATATTCAGGCGGCTAAGCAACGTGGTGAAGCCTTAGATCACGTATTGCTCTATGGTCCACCAGGCCTTGGGAAGACTACTTTGGCAGGGATTATTGCGAATGAATTGGGTGTTAATTTTCGCATAACCTCTGGTCCTGCCATTGAAAAGTCTGGTGACTTGGCTGCAATCTTAACAAATTTAGATGATCACGATGTACTATTTATTGATGAAATTCATCGTTTGTCTCGTAGTGTAGAGGAAGTATTGTACTCTGCAATGGAGGACTATGCTATCGATATCATCATCGGTAAGGGCCCAAGTGCTCGAACGGTGCGCATTGATTTGCCAAAGTTTACTTTGGTAGGTGCCACTACACGGGCCGGGGCTTTGGCGGCACCTTTAAGGGACCGTTTTGGTATTATTAACCGGTTGGAATATTATAAACAACCAGAATTAGAGTTTATTGTGACTCGAGCTGCAGAAATACTCAATATAGGTATTGAGCCAACTGGGGCTAGCGAAATTGCGCGTCGTTCTAGGGGAACGCCACGTATCGCAAATCGTCTACTTAAACGGGTGCGTGATTTTGCACAAGTTATTGGTGATGGGGTTATCACTCAAGACATTGCAGATGATGCGTTACAACGTTTATATATAGATAAAGAAGGACTCGATCGAATCGATCGACGTGTGTTGGAGTGTATTATTGAAAAATATGATGGTGGTCCAGTAGGTATCGATACTATTGCGGCAGCTATTAGCGAAGAGAGAGATACCATCGAAGATGTGTATGAACCATATTTAATGCAATTAGGATTTTTAGGACGCACACCACGTGGGAGGGTGGCCACTAAATTAGCCTATGAGCATTTAGGTATTTCACAGACAGGGAAATAAAAATGAAAACAAAACGATTACAATTGATGATCATGGCTACTTTGTTTTTAGGTGTAAATATTGGCGGTGCTTCTGTGGCAGAAGGAGCCACATTGCAACATAAGAGTGCAGTTGTGACTAAAAAGCCAATTCCAAAATCAACAGTATCTACAACCAATGTATCAAAAGTAAATATGACGAAGAAGTCAACTTTTAGACCCCTTGTAACTAAACCGGCTCCAAAGCCTGTGGCAAAAGTGACATCGAAGTCAAATGCTTCTAGGACTGTAACAACAGTAAAAAAAACATCTGTTCAAAAGCCTGTAGCAAAATCTACAGTTACTAGTGCTAAGAGTACAACGATAAAGCCTACTACATCTAAGGTTAGTAAAACATCTGGTGCCAATAGTATTCAAGCTAATACAGCTACTATTACACGTAATAAGGTAGGCTCCGTAGTGACACCAGCTACAACGCGAGTAGAGAATGTACCGAATGTGCGTGTTCTATTAGGCAGCCGTAGCTCTGATGCTACTGTTACGTCTACAGCTAATATGGTTGTTTTAAATAGCTCTAATGGTCAATCTAGTACTATTAGTGCAAATCGTGGAACCTCTGTTGGCGTTCGAGGTGGTAAAATTGCTGTTAATGGCAAGGCCATTGATAGTGTGGTTACCTTAAAACCAGCTAATAGTGATGCACCATTTTTGTTTGAAGGTAAAGGTTATCGCGGTGGACTTACATTACGTGCTAACAACGGTAAAATGATGGTCATTAACTCTGTACCACTTGAAGACTATCTTTATGGCGTAGTTCCACAGGAAGTCGTTCCGTCTTGGCCTGCAGCAGCATTAGAAGCACAAGCTGTAGCAGCTCGCACTTATGCGCTTCATACAATGGAAGAAAATAAAGGGAAATTGTATGATGTGAGCACGTCTACAGATCATCAAGTATATAAAGGTGTTAGTGGTGAAACGCAAGCTACTACGAATGCGGTTAATAAAACAAAGGGGATGGTTATGCTATATAATCAACGCCCTATTAATGCTTTATTCCATTCCGATGGCGGTGGCTATACAGAGGATAGTGTTAATGTATGGGGCAGTGATGTACCATATTTGAAGGGGGTAAAGGATTTTAGCACTGGTACATCTACATCGAACTGGACAGTTACCACTTCCCGTCAAGCTCTTGAAAGTAAGCTTAATGCAGCAAGTAAAGGGGTTGGCAAATTGAAGAGTATTCAATTGACACCACTTGGTAAGCCAGGTCAACAAACATCTGACCGTGGTGTGTCTGGTCGTATCAAGAGTGCTACTTTTATAGGTACCTCAGGGAAAACAACAATTGATGGAGATTCTTTACGCAGTATTTTAGGCTTAAAATCCACACTTTTTGATTTCTATGTAAATCATAATCCTGCAAACAGTGTGGGTAAGGCATACCATAATTTTACTGGTAGTAATGATACTGTCTACATTAAAGGCCACGGTTGGGGGCATGGTCTCGGTATGTCTCAATGGGGGGCCGCAGAGATGGCGAAACGTGCTACTCCAGGGGATACAAATTATTACCAAACTATTTTGCGTCACTACTATAGTGGCATTACATTAAAGAAAATGTACTAATAAGGATTACGATGAAAGTTACAGATTTTGATTATGAATTGCCAGAGGAACTAATTGCTCAACATCCTGTAGAACCTCGCGATACTGCAAGACTGTTAACCTTGGATAAGGTTACCGGTGAGGTTGCGCATAAAGAGCATTTTTACGATTTGCTAGATGAACTCCATGAAGGGGATGTACTTGTATTTAATAATACAAAGGTTATTCCTGCAAGATTATATGGTCAACGGCAAGGTTCTGGTGGTAAGGTAGAGGTATTGCTCCTCACTCCATGCGGTGAAAACCGGTGGGAATGCCTTGTTAAACCTGGTAAAAAATGTCCTGTTGGTCAAGTCATAGAGTTTGACGACCGATTAAATGGGACCGTTATAGATAAGACTGAATTTGGAGGCCGTATCATTGAGTTCACTTGCAATGGTGTATTTGATGATGTTATACAAGACATTGGTGAAATGCCATTACCTCCATATATTCATGAAAAGTTAGAAGATAAAGACCGTTATCAAACTGTATATGCAAAGGAAAAAGGTTCCGCTGCAGCACCAACGGCGGGGCTTCACTTTACGCCTGAACTATTAGAAAAGATAAAAGCTAAAGGTGTTGATCTCGAGTTTGTTACCTTGCATGTTGGTCTTGGTACGTTTAGACCTGTATCGGCGGAGACGATTGAAGATCATGAGATGCATAGTGAGTTCTTCGTTGTATCTCAAGAAACCGCTGACCGTATTAATGCAGCTAAGAAAAACGGACGCCGTATTATTGCGGTAGGTACTACATCTGTACGTACACTCGAGTCTGCTACAAATGATGACGGTATATTACAAGGTATTAGTGGATGGACTCAAATCTTTATCTATCCTGGTTATAAATTTAAGATGATTGATGCATTGGTAACAAACTTCCATTTGCCTCAATCTACATTGTTAATGTTGATCAGTGCATTAGCTGGTCGTGAACATTGTTTAGCGGCCTACGAAGAAGCTGTTCGTGAACGTTATCGTTTCTTTAGCTTTGGCGATGCTATGTTTATACGTTAGGAGGGACTATGCCAAGTATTACTTATGAATTACAAAAGACATGTCCTCATACGGGGGCACGTGCAGGTTTATTGCATACGCCACATGGTACCTTCCAAACGCCTATGTTTATGCCTGTAGGTACACAAGCGACAGTTAAAACTATGACACCTGAAGAGTTAAAGGCAATGGGTTCTCAAGTCATCTTGAGTAATACATACCATTTATTCCTTCGTCCTGGTCCTGAGCTTGTGGAAGAAGCAGGTGGGTTGCATAAGTTTATGAATTGGGATCAAGCTATTCTGACTGATAGCGGTGGGTTCCAAGTATTTAGCTTAGGCGACATGCGTAAAATTACTGAGGAAGGTGTAACCTTTAGATCTCATATTGATGGTTCTAAACAGTTCTTATCTCCTGAGGTTGCCACAAAGGTACAAGAGCAATTAGGCTCTGATATTGCGATGGTCTTTGATGAATGTATTCCGTATCCAGCGGATCATGATTATGCGAAGCGCTCAACAGCACGTACCACACGTTGGGCTCATCGTTGCCAAGAGGCTCGTAAAGCGCATGATCGTCAAGGTATGTTTGGTATTATTCAAGGTGGCATGTATAAAGACTTGCGCAAGCAAAGTGCGGAAGAACTTGTAGCTATGGACTTTGAAGGTTATAGTATTGGTGGGTTATCCGTCGGAGAGCCTCATGATTTGATGAATGAGATTTTAGAATATACTACGCCATTATTACCAACTAACAAGGCTCGTTATTTAATGGGCGTCGGTACGGCGGATTGTCTTGTAGAAGGTGTAGCACGTGGTATTGATATGTTTGACTGTGTATATCCGACACGGGTGGCTCGAAATGGTATGGCTATGACTTGGAAAGGTCGCCTTAACATTCGAAACGCGCAATTTGCTCACGACTGGGGCCCTTTAGAAGAAGGGTGTCAATGTTATACATGTAAAAATTACTCTCGCGCTTATATTCGTCATTTATATAAGGCGGAAGAAATCTTATCATTGCGTCTCGTAACGTATCATAATCTTTATTTCTTGTTAGAGTTTATGCGTCAAATGAGACAAGCTATTTTAGAGGATCGATTCCCTCAATTTAGAATGCAATTCTGGGATAGTTTTAAAAAGTAGTAATTAAGTCTAGTCAAATTTATATTAGGTAGATATACTAGAAAAGAATACATTTTTTGTATAGGAGGATAACATGGAAGATATTTTACAAGTGTTGCAAACGAGCTGGCCAATTCTATTAATGGTCGTAATCTTTTACTTCTTATTGTGGCGTCCACAAAAGAAACAGCAAAAAGAACGGGCTAACTTGTTAGGTAGCTTAAAGAAAGGCCAAAAAATTGTTACAATTGGCGGCATTTATGGTGAAATTGTTGAACTTGATGACGAAAAAGTAAAAGTACAAGTATCTGAAAAAGTAGAGTTAACATTTGCTCGTACTGCCATTGCTAACGTACTTTCCAAGAAAAATAAGGAAGAAAAATAATGAATACAAAGGAAGCAGTGCGCCGGGCGTGCAAGTCCCAGCGCGCTGCTTTATCCGTTGCTGATTGTAATACATGGACATCAATGTTGACGGAGCAAATCGTCAATACTCCTGAATATAAATCAGCCAATAGCATTATGGCCTATTTGGCGATGCCCAAGGAGGCCGATTTAGACGATGTTATACGTCATGCTTTAGAACATGGTAAATCCGTATATGTTCCAGTATGTACAGATAAGACGACCATGATTGCAGTTCGTCTTAAGTCTCTAGAATCTATCACTCGGGGTGTGTTAAATATACGCATTCCCTCTGAGCCATACGAGGTTATTAATCCACATGACCTGGATTTGATTTTAGTGCCTGGTGCTGGCTTTGACCGTCAAGGTGGTCGCATGGGGATGGGGAATGGGTATTATGATCGATTTCTCAAGGAACTTTCACCAAGTACATATATGGGCGTATGTTGGAGTGTCCAAATTTGGGATGAACCAATCCCTATGGATGGATTGGACCAACGGATGGATAAGATTGTAACGGAGCAAGGCGTTATACATTGCGTATAGTAGTAGAAGGGAGCAACTATTTTGAACGGTAAAGCTATTATCAAGTTTTTAGTAGTCATTGCTGCCATCATTGGATTATTTGCGTATTTCATTCAACCTTTAGCAGGTTCTTTGAAACAAGGCCTAGACTTACAAGGTGGTACGCATATCGTATTGGAAGCAGAGGATTCTGCAACTGGTCAAGCTGACAATGATGCAGTGGAACGGGCGAAGCAAATCTTAGAACGTCGTATTAATGAAATGGGTTTGTCTGAACCATTGGTACAACGTGAAGGTGCTCGCCGTATTATTATCGAATTGCCAGGTGTAAAAGATCCTGATGAAGCGATTAAACGTATCGGTAAAACAGCGGTCTTGGAATTTAAAAATGATCAAGGTCAAACTGTTATGACTGGTGATGATTTAAAAGATGCGAAAGAAGAGTTAGGCCAAAATAAACAACCACTCGTTGCTATTGAATTAAGCGATGAAGGGGCTAAGAAATTTGCGGATTTAACATCTAAAAATATTGGCCGTCGCATTGCCATTACATTGGATGGTAAAGAATTGACTAATCCTGTAGTGCAACAAGCAATTACAGGTGGTAAAGCAACAATTTCTGGTAGTCAAAGCTTAGAAGAAGCTAAAGACTTGGCTATTTTGTTACGTTCTGGTGCATTGCCTGTTAAAATTAATGTATTGGAAGTTCGTACTGTAGGTCCTTCTTTGGGGCAAGACTCCAAAGATAAATCTGTTGTAGCCTTCAGTGCTGGTATTGCAATGATCATGGTTTTCTTGGTTATCTTATATCGTTTTTCTGGTATCGTAGCTAATATTGCATTACTTGTATATGTTATGCTTTTATTGCTTGTATTGGGCAAAGGATTTAATGCTACAATGACATTGCCAGGTATTGCTGGTATTATCTTGTCCATGGGTGTGGCAGTAGATGCGAATATTCTTATCTTTGAACGTTTTAAAGAAGAGGTGTTCTCTGGTAAATCTATGCGTGTAGCCATGGAAGCTGGTTTTAGCCGTGCATTAGCAACAATTACTGATGCGAACGTATCCGTTATTATTACGGCTGGTATCTTGACAATCTTAGGTTCTGGTCCAGTAAAAGGCTTCGCTATCAGCTTAGGCGTAGGTGTTGTTGTAAGTATGTTTACAGCGATTACAGTGAGTCATTTCTTGTTACGCTTACTTATTGACTGTAACTTTACGAACCATCCATTCTGGTTTGGTGCGAATATCTCTCCAAGCACAAGTGCTGACGCATTTGCACCAAAATCTTTGAAAGGAGGTAAACGCAAATGACATTAGACGTAATTAAACATCATCGTTGGTGGTTTGCTATTTCCTCCACGCTTGTTATTATCAGTTTGATTTCTATCTTTACTAAAGGTTTTAACTTTGGTATTGACTATACTGGTGGTACCATTGTAGAAGTTGTATTTGATCAACCTGTAGAGGTTAGTCAAGTTCGTGACGTTTTGAAAGAATATAATCTTGAAAATGCACAAATTCAGCTTTCTGGTGATACTACTGGTGAAACAGCGGGCGAAGACGTAATGATTCGTACACGTAATCTCGAGTCTAGTGAAAGTGCCGCTGTTGTAGAGTCTTTGACTAAATCTATTGGAAACAATACAGTTAAACGTATTGAAACTGTAGGTGCTGTAATTGGTTCTGAAGTTACAGAACATGCGTTGTTAAATCTTGTTATAGCCTTCGCAGCATTAGCATTGTATATTTCTTATCGTTTTGAATATAAAGTTGCTATTTCTGCTCTTGTTGCTATTTTCCACGATTTAATCATGGTGCTTGGCGTATTTTCTTATTTCCAATTGGAAATTGATGCGTCTTTCTTGGCTGCTATTCTTACGGTTGTAGGTTACTCCATGAATGAATCAGTAGTTATCTTTGACCGTGTTCGTGAAAATACACATACACATAAACGTTCTGATACATTTGCAGATCTTGCGAATGCATCTATTACACAAAGTATTCATCGTAGTTTCTATACATTGGCTACAGTTATGTTCGCCTGTGTATCTCTTTATCTGTTCGGTGGGGACACTACAAAGAATTTTGCCCTTTGTATGATTATCGGTTTTGCTAGTGGTGCGTACTCCTCTATCTGTGTAGCTACATCCTTATGGGTTATGTGGAAGAGTCGCAACAAAAACGATATCCGCAATCAACAATAATATATGAACTACTTTTACTATAATAATGGTGAAAGTACTGAACCTCTCTTGCATACAGTCCAGAGAGGTTCTTTTTATCTGGTGGAATATGTTGAAAGGAGAAAAGAGAAAAATAAAAGAATAGAGTTTTTGGGATAGTTGTACTTATAATATGAAATAATGGGCTCATTTTCTTGAATTCTATAGAATTAAGGCGTGCAATAGCGAAGTAACACAAAATCAATGGGGGCTAGATAGATGGGCTCAAATCGGTTATGGAGCCCGGCTTTTATTAATTACGGTATTAGCAGTGGCATATTATATATGACTCATTATGTATTTATCATGTATGGATTAAAAGATATACTCCATTAGAAATATAGTTATATAGGAATTTTATTGGTAAAAATTTCCCTTCGTAGATTTAGATAAAACCATAAATCCTTATAGGATACTTTTGAAAGTATCCTATAAGGATTTTTTAGCTTTAGTAGTAATTAGCGAAAGTTAGTTAAAAATAAAATGAACTAAAGTAATTGAAAAAAGATGTTATACAATTAAAAGTCTGAATTAATAAGGAATTAAGGCGTAGTTATGATGAAATGTGGTGAAATTAAAATGAAGTTGCAAAAATAAGGCTTTTATATGTTGACGATTATTTTATTTGTGCTATACTTATACAAGTCGTTAGGACACAGCACAAACGATGAGTACAAAAAACTTATGAAAAAAGTTTTAAAAAGTGCTTGACGTAATGAGCTGAACTTGATAGAATAATCAAGTCGCCAGTTGATGAAACACTTCGAAAGAAGGTAGTGGAAACTGGTACAGATCTTTGAAAACTGAACAATGATAGGTAATCAATCATATGATTGAACATATGCCAGAGTGCGGGTTTTGACAAAGTCAAAACCAACCA
>JAGZGB010000061.1 GCA_018367495.1 Veillonella sp.
ATGGGCTTTGTTGATGATATCAATAAAATCTTGGGTGCTATCCCAGAAGACCATCAAACATTGTTGTTCTCCGCAACTATGCCTAAAGCTATCCAACAATTAGCTGAAACATATTTGACAGAGCCAACATTGATTCGTATGAAACCGACTCAAGTTACGATGGACTTAATTGAACAATATTATATCGAAGTGCAAGACCGTCAAAAATTCGATGTTCTTTGCCGCTTGTTCGATATTCAAACACCTGAACTTGCTATTATCTTCACACGTACAAAACGTCGTGTTGATGAAGTAACTGAAGGTCTTAAGAAACGTGGTTACATGGCGGAAGGCATCCATGGCGATTTGTCTCAACAAAAACGGGACAGCGTAATTCGTCAATTCCGCGAAGGTACCATCGATATTCTCGTGGCTACTGATGTGGCAGCTCGTGGTCTTGATATTTCTGGCGTATCTCACGTATATAACTACGATATGCCTCAAGATCCTGAAAGCTACACACACCGCGTAGGTCGTACAGGCCGTGCTGGTAAAGCTGGTCAAGCTTTCACGTTCGTTATCCCTCGTGAAATGGAGCATTTACATGCTATCGAGCGTTTAACAAAACGTAAAATTGCACGCCGCCGTGCACCTTCCTTAGGTGAAGTTCTTGAAGGTCAACAACGTTTGGCAATTGAAAGCCTCGTTGAAATGACAGATAATTTAGAAGCATTAGCGCCATTCAAATCTAGTGCAGAGGAATTGTTGAATGATACAGATTCCGTAACACTTTTGGCAGCAGCTCTTAAATTGTTAACAAAAGAACCAGATACAACTCCTGTAAATATTACAGAAGAAAAACCATTGCGCGTACGCCGTCGCCGTGAAGGTGGCCGTAGTGACCGACGCCGTGGTGACCGTCGTAGAGATGGTGATCGCCGTCGTGATGGGGATCGTCGTCGTGATGATCGTCCTCGTCGCAGCCGCGATGATCGCAGAGGTGAACGTCGTGATGACCGCCGCAGAGATGATCGTAGATCTGATCGTCCACGTGGTGATAGAAAACCTCGTCATCAAGGTGAAGGTTTCAAACCTTACTTTAAAGACTAATAGAATGTGGATTGCTTATGAGCAATCCACATTTTTTATTACTTAATAGTTAATACTATCTATCTTGATAAGTGTTGAGAATTCTGATATAATAGATAATAATTATTTCTTGTGAATGGCCGATAATGGTCGATGCCTTATAGATTTCCAAGTGGAGAAAGGTAGAGTAGAGTATTATGGATATCGCACAAATTCTACGTAGCCAAGGGTTTAAAGTAACCCCACAACGTATTGCGATTTATGATGCATTGCGTGGTCATCATGATCATCCAACAGCAGAAATGTTGTATCATACGTTGCGTCCAGAACATCCAAGCATGAGCTTGGCAACTGTGTATAAGACAATGGAGATTTTTGAAAAAATCGGTCTTGTAAAAATTTTAGAAGTTGGTGATGAGCGCGCTCATTACGATTGGGACACACAAGCTCATTCCCATATCCGTTGCATCCGTTGCAATAAGGTAGAGGATATGATGGGCATTGATTTACAAGCTATCAAAACAATTGCTGATCAAGGTAGCGAGTATCAAATCACAGGTCAACATATTACCTTTGAAGGTATATGCCCTGAGTGTGCTAAAAAAGAAAGCCATTAATACATAACCCCTGTCGCGAAGGGCTCCTTCACGGTAGGGGTTATATTAGTTATAGAGTTATAAAATTATAGAGTTTTATAAAGGAGTATTATGTTTGTCATCGGCAGTCACTTATCAATTAGCAAAGGTTATTTAAACATGGGGAAGGAAGCTACCAAAATTGGGGGTAATACATTCCAATACTTCACGCGTAATCCTCGTGGTGGTAGTATGCGTACCCTCGATGTAGAGGATATGAATAGCTTGAGTGCGTATATGAAAGAACATAACTTTGGCACCTTATTAGCTCATGCACCTTACACGTATAATCCTTGTGCAGCAAAAGAAGATTTGCGCGCTTTTGCAAAACAAGCTATGACAGAAGACCTAGAGCGTATGGAATATTTACCAGGCCAAATGTATAACTTTCACCCTGGTAGCCATGTAAAGCAAGGTGTAGATCAAGGTATCGAATATATCGTAGAATGTTTGAATGAAATCTTATTCCCTGGCATGAAAACAACAGTTCTATTAGAAGTCATGGCTGGTAAAGGAACAGAAATTGGTTCCCGCTTTGAAGAAATTGCTCGTATCATCGACGGCGTCAAATTAAAAGAGTACATGGGCGTATGTGTTGATACATGCCATATTCACGAAGGTGGTTATGATATCGTCAATAATCTTGATGGCGTTATCGATGAATTTGACCGCATTGTAGGTCTAGACCGTTTGAAAGCTATTCACTTGAATGACTCTAAAAATCCTATGGGCGCTCATAAAGATCGGCACGAAAAAATTGGTGAAGGTCACATCGGTATCGATGCCATTGCTCGTATTGTGACACATCCTAAATTGACGAACTTGCCGTTCTATTTAGAAACGCCAAATGAATTAGATGGTTATGCAAAAGAAATTGCTATGTTGCGTTCTATTGTAGAGAATCAATAATTAAGCTAAAACGCAGTCTTAGTTATATAATTATTTATATAACTACATTTAGATAAGGTGTAGGGAGAGCTGGAAAGGGGGATAAAATGCGTTTTTTACATACTGCTGATTGGCATTTAGGACGTATTTTTTATGGTCAGTATTTAACAGATGACCAAGCTCATGTGTTGGAGAATCAGTTCTTTTCTATTTTGAAAGATGAAAAAATCGATGGCATATTGTTAGCTGGGGACGTATTTGATAGAGCGGTACCTCCTATTGAAGCTATTAAGTTATGGGATTCCATCATTACCCGTCTCGCTATGGATTATAAGGTACCACTCTTCGTGGTAAGTGGTAATCACGATGGGGCTGAACGCCTTGAAGTGGGGCGCTCTATGTTGAGTCGTTCTGGCATCCATATTTGGGGATCCCCTCATCATGCATTACAACCCTTTGAATTTGAAGGCTCTGATGGTAAAATCGCTATTTACCCTATGCCCTTTAGCGAGCCTCGTCGCATTGGGGATGCTTTAGGCCTGGGTGCAACTGTATCAAAACCTATTGATATAGATATGAGCGAGGACTCCCTGTTCTCCTATGTGGAGACTGATGAGCAAGAACCAGCCTCACTTAATTTACATAATTACGATCAAATGTATCAGGCCTGGAGTGACTACTTATACAAACAAGTGCCAAAGGGGATGCGCAGCATTGCCATTAGTCATGCCTTTGTAATGGGCGGTGATGTAGGTGGCTCTGAACGTACATTGTCTATCGGTGGTAGTGAACAAGTAAGTCCACAAGTCTTTAAAGACTTTCACTATACAGCCCTTGGCCATTTGCATGGGCCTCAACGAATGGGGGCAGACTATATTCGCTATAGCGGATCGCCTTTAAAATATTCCTTTGATGAGCATACACAGAAGAAGTCTTTTACTATCATTGATATGGATGTAAAAGGTAACGTAGATATTAGTACCATTCCTGTAGAAGCGAAGCGAGATGTAGTTATTTTAGAAGGTTACTTTGAAGACCTCCTAAATAATAAGGAATTACAGGCTAGGCACAAAGACGATTATGTGCAGGCTCGATTGCTTGATACGATGCCTATAATGGATGGGATGGCTAAGCTGCGCCAAGTGTATCATCGATGCATGACAATTGATCTAGTAGGTCGCGTGGCAACTCCTATGGCAGATATGGATGAAGCCGTTTTTAAAGAGTTAAACGAGCGCGAATTATTTAATCAGTTTGCTGAAACTGTATGGAAAGAACCATTAACAGAGCGTGAACAACAATACATTAACTCTGTATGGGATCGAATTCTAAAGGAGGACTAAATGAAGCCTATATCTTTAACTATAGAAGCCTTTGGTCCGTACCGTGATTCGGTTACTTTGGACTTTAATGAGCTCCAAAACCATTCCATGTTCCTCATCTCTGGTCCTACAGGGGCGGGAAAAACATCCATACTAGATGCGATGGTGTATGCCTTATATGGCGAACCTAGTGGGGAAGTGCGAAAAACAGATGCTATCCGCAGTGATTTTGCAGAACCTGAACGTATGACCCGTGTTGACTTTTCTTTTGCTATTGGTGAGTCTCAGTATCGTGTTGAAAGATTGCCAAAACAATTGGTAGCTAAAAAACGTGGTACAGGTATGCGTGAGCAGAATGCTAGTGCTACTGTATACGAAATGAAAGATGGCGAGTGGACAGTCATCGCCACTTCTGCCTCTGCTATTCGTGATACGATTCAACGAATTATAGGTTTTCGTAAAGATCAATTCTTACAAGTAGTACTTTTGCCGCAAGGGGAGTTTAGAAAATTATTAGTAGCCTCCACCAGTGAACGAGAGGAGTTATTACATACACTCTTTAGAACTGAGTTATATCGAAGATTACAGGATGCCCTAAAATCTGCTTATGATGATGCAAGATCCGGTATTGAAGAAAATGTAACAAAACAATCTGCATTACTGCAATCCATTCCGCATGATGAAGAAATCCCTGTATTAACTATTGAGCATGTACGAGAGCTTTTGAAAGATAGAGAACCTCATCGTGATACGCTTGTTGTTGAACGTAATAAAGCTGTAGATGTAGTGGACCAGTTCAATGCATTGCGCAATGAGTGGGCCTTATATAATCAGGTACAACAATCTCTTATTGAGGCTACGAACAAATTAGACTTGGTAAAAGAAAGAGAAAAGGAGCGGTCTAGTTTAAATGAAAAGGTTCAGTTCCTCACCGGGTTAACACCAAGCTATGAATTGTATAAACAACTTGGTGATAAACAGGCTATATTAAAAACCTTGAAAACGACACTTTCAGATGCAAAAAAAAGTGTAGAGGCTGCAACTCAACATGAGTCTAAATGTACAGAGGCTTATGAAATGTTAGAATCTCAAGCTGAAACTATGCAAGCTAAGCGGACTATGTTGGCTCAATTACAACAGCAGGCCGAACAGTTTAATGAGTTAGTAGTGCTAAATAAGGAATTGAGTACATTAAATAGCCGGTTAGAAACACAAGACCGTGAGAAAAGTGAAGCTAAGTTGCAAGCTCAGCACAAGTTAGTCGTTGATTTAGAGGCTGAGTTAGTTGAAGTGAGAAAACAGTTTCAAGCTAATAGTAAAGCATTAGAGTCTATTCCTCACATCCAAGAGCAGTTGAGCCAGTTGCAACGATATTCTGAATTGTTGGTAGAGAAAGATAAGGTTCAAAACGATATTGATGCTAAAGAGAGGTCGTTAGCAACTCTAGATAAAACAGTAAATAACTCAAAGATACAGCTTGAACGTTTAGAACATTTGATGGCAGAGGGACGAGCTTTTGAACTCGTCCATTTAGTAGTAGATAATGAGCCATGTCCTGTATGTGGCTCTACAGAGCATCCACAGTTAGCATCCAAGCCAGAGTTATACCCTACAAAAGAGGAAGTAGAAGAGGCACGCGCAGTGCGTGATGGGGCATTACAGAAGCGGGCTAGCGAAATTGGTCAGAAAGAAACGTTATCGGTTCGTCTACATGAGTTAGATGAGCAAGTTAAAGACCAAGTTTCTAAACTCAAATCATCTATTGCTGATTTCTCAGAAGATACATTTGATTCAATTCAACAAGACTTGTCGTCTCAAATGGAGCAGCTTACAGCTTTGCGTAGTGACACTGAACAGTTGACCAAAATGATAACTAAAAATGAGCATGACTTGATTGAGGGTAAAGATAAATTAGCGAAATTGGAAATCGGTCATAATGAATTGCTTAATAATTTGCATGACGTAGCGGTTCAGATTAGCTCTGTACAGGCTAAGATAGATGGGTTATCTAAGATATTGCCAACTACAGATCTTGATGCATGGCATAAACAGATCGAATCATTAGAGACTGAAATTAACACATACGATGAGCAGGTGAAGGTTTGTAAATTAAATCTAGATGCGGCTAAAGAACAGCTCAATGCTAAACGGGGGCGTTTAGAAACTTTATTTGCACAAGGGCAGGAAGAAAGAAAACATCTTGACGGCCTCTACCAAGAATATGCAAAATTATTAGAATCGATTTCCTTGACTGAAAATGACTTTATAGATGCGTTAGGCGATTATAAGGCCTTAGATGCGTTTAGAACCGAGCTACATGCATTGGAGGAGGCTTTTAGTACAGCTCAAGCTGTATATGATGCGGCTTTGAAACATGCCCAGTCTGTAATAGAACCAAGTGATACGGTTTCTGACGAAGTATATGATACGGCCGTAGAGAAACGTGATAATTTAGTAGGTTCTCTTGCGGCTTGGGATAAAGAAACAAAACATATTGAAACCACATTAGCATCATTAGAAGAACTGGAAAAGGCTATGGGCGAAGCTCGTGAGGAAATCACTTTCTTAAGCCGTCTTAACGACTTAGCCAATGGCGGTGAACAAGGTTTTAAAAATGTAACCTTTGAACGATATGTGCTAGGTGCTATTTTAGATGAAGTTGTATATGCCGCCAATTTACGTCTTCAAAAGATGAGTCGTAGTCGATATTCCTTGGAGCGGTCTGACTATACCGGTGGTGGTCGTGGCAAACAAGGCCTTGATTTGGCCGTTATGGATGCTTTCACAGGTCAGTCAAGACCAGCGAACACCTTGTCTGGTGGTGAAACCTTTTTGGCGTCTATGGCTCTTGCCTTAGGTCTTGCGGATGTCATTCAAAGTTATGCAGGTGGTATTCATATGGATACGATGTTCATCGACGAAGGCTTTGGTACTTTAGATCCAGATACATTAGAACTTGCCATGGAAACATTGGTACAATTACAATCTTCTGGACGCCTTATCGGCATGATTTCTCATGTACCTGAATTAAAGACCCGGATACCTGCCCACCTAGAGGTCACACGTGGTGATGATGGCAGTACAGCAAAATTTGTGATTAACTAGCTATAGAATTATAAAATGTGATACTATTAAAAGAGGATAATTCCTACAAAAACATACTGTATTTAAAAAAGGAGGTCCTATGAAGTTTTCATTTGCTCATAATAATATAAATGTTAAGGATCTTGATAAAAGTTTAGCTTTCTATAAAGAGGCTTTATTACTTGAGGAATCTCGCCGCTTGGAAGATCCAAGTGGGGCTTTCATCCTTGTATATTTAAAAAGTCCATATACAGCGCATGAGCTAGAACTTACTTGGTTGCGTGACTGGGATCGCCCTTATAATTTGGGAGACAATGAATTCCACTTGGCATTTTATGTAGATGACTATGAAGCAGCTCTTAAAAAACACAAAGAGATGGACGTTGTAGCCTACGAAAATGCTGATATGGGGATTTACTTCATTGCCGATCCAGACGGTTATTGGACAGAAATCATTCCGGCGGGTAAATATTAATGGAATATATGTTAACTCGTTTAGAATGGTTAGTTGGACCAGATAAAATCCAAACCTTAAAGAATACATCTGTGGCTCTCTTTGGTGTCGGTGGTGTAGGCGGTGGTGCTCTTGAGGCTCTAGTACGTGCAGGGGTTGGGCGGATCGTTCTTATCGATGGAGACTCTATAGCACCTAGTAATTTGAACCGCCAAATGATTACAACTCACGACACGATTGGTGAGCGTAAGGTAGAAGTGGCTAAATCAAGGGCTCTTTCAATTAATCCGGATGTGGTGATAGAAACTCATGATATTATGTATACTGAGGAAAGTTACCCTGGATTCATTCAAAGCTTGCACGTTGATTATGTTATCGATGCTATTGATATGGTAACGGCAAAACTGAATATTATTGAGGTTTGTCAACGTGAAAGTATCCCCGTTATTTCTTGTATGGGCGGCGGTAATCGCTTTTACCCGGAAAAACTTATGATTGCTGATATCAATAAGTCTCATACATGTCCTCTTGCGCGCGTTATGCGTCGGGAGTTAAAAAAACGAGGCATCAAAAAACAATTAGTTTTATTTTCTACAGAAAAACCAACAAAGCCACAGTTCCGTGGGGAAGCAACAAGCCCTGGTACGTGTAGTTTTGTGCCACCAGTGGCAGGTTTTATATTAGCAGCACATGTGTTGCGTACAATTTTGGAGGTACCTGAACAATGAAAAAAGCAAAAATCCATATGGCTGACGGCGGCGATATTGTAATTGAATTATTTGATAAAGAAGCTCCTGGCACAGTACAAAACTTCATTGATTTGATCAATAAAGGTTTCTACAATGGTCTTCGTTTTCACCGTGTAATTCCTGGTTTCGTAGCTCAAGGTGGTTGTCCTAATGGCAATGGTACAGGTGGTCCTGGCTACACAATTAAAGATGAATTAATTGGTAATCCACACAAACACGAACGTGGTGCATTGTCTATGGCTCACCGTGGTCCTAATACTGGTGGTAGCCAATTCTTTATCGTATACGAACCACAACCTCATTTGGATGGTGTACATACTGTATTTGGTAAAGTAATTGAAGGTATGGACGTAGTTGATGGTATCCATCAAGGTGCTATCATGGAAACTGTTGAAGTAATCGAAGGTTAATCTCATGAATGATGTATCTATTAAACATCCGGAATGGCTATATATTGATGTAGACGGAAAAACATCATATGGGTATGACCAAGAGTGGTTCACAGATGAGTGGCAACGCCTGTCTGGTTGTGGTCCTACATCGGCATCACAAGTTTTGGGCTATTCGCTATTTAGGGATGGCTTATTAGATCTAGAAACCACATCCGATCAAACGCTTGCTTTAGAACGGATGAACTTAGTTTGGAAATATGTAAAGCCACGCTTTGGTGGTGGTGTTTATAAAACGCAATGGATGGAACGAGGCCTTATTCGTTTATTAGAAGATGAAGGCTTGTTGTATGATGTACATATGTTAAATGTGTCTCCTTTCTGTGCTTCTCGTGTAGAGGTGGAGGCAGCAGCTCAGTTTATTCATGATGCATTGGCACAAGATGTGCCTGTGGCGTTTTTGAATCGTCATAAGGGCAAGGAAAAGGCTCTTTATACATGGCATTGGGTTCCGATTCACAAGATTTTTAGGGATGGCGATGATATTCGCTGTGGCATCTTTGATGAAGGTGAAATCCGTGATTTTTCATTAGCGAATTGGATGAAAGATACCATTTTAGGTGGCGGTTTCTGTTATATTAGCCGTAAAGGTTAAGTAATAGAGCAATTAAAGTAATATACATACGCATCGCAATAACCTGCGGTGCGTATTGTAGTATAAAAGTAGGAGGTACTACATGAGTCAATGGATTACAGAGGAACAAACTCCTCATTTACGTCTCAGCGCTGAAGCAGAAGAAATATTATACTCAGGTGAATCTGAGTTCCAAAAAATTGAAGTATTTAAATCTGAAGAGTATGGTACAATGCTTGCATTAGATGGTGTATTCCAAACATCTGAACGTGAAGAGTTCATCTACCATGAAATGATGAGCCATGTTCCATTATTCTTACATCCAAATCCTGAACGCGTATTGATTATCGGTGGCGGTGATGGTGGCGTAGCTAGAGAATGTGTACGTCACGACTGTGTAAAAGAAGTAACAATGGTTGAAATCGATGGCAAGGTAGTAGAGTTGGCAAAACAATATTTACCAACTATTGCTAAAGCTATGATTGAAAACCATCCAAAATTAACTGTAAAAATCGGCGATGGTATTGGCTTTATGGCAGAAGCAGAAGATTATTATGATGTAATTATAGTAGACTGCTCTGATCCAATTGGTCCAGGTGAAGGTCTATTCACTGAAGAGTTCTATAAGAATACCTTGAAAGCTCTAAAAAAAGACGGCTTGTTTGTACAACAAACAGAATCTCCTATGTTACATCAACCGCTCGTAGAGAAAGTATTTGGGTATGTAAATAATCACTTCCCAATTGCACGTTTATATACTGCATTTATTCCAATTTATCCAGCAGGCATGCATTGCTTCACGTTGGGCTCCAAAACATTTGATCCATTAACATGGACTCCAAACCGTGAACAAAACTTTGAAACTAAGTACTATAATGCTGAAATTCAAAAGGCTGCTTTTGCTTTGCCAAATTTTGTAAAAAACTATTTGCCAACTAAGTAATTTATATGTATAATAGGGAAGCACCATTCGTGAGGCCTTTGCTTCCGAAGTGCTTCCTTATGTATATAAGGCTAAAGAGTTTATATTAGGGATAATACATTTCTTATATTTTAATTGTAAAAGTTAAATGAAGTTGAGAAAAAGGTGTTGACACAAATCTCTAGAACAGATATAATTCTCTTTGTTACGAAGACAATGTCTTCGATACCTACAAGGTGGTGGGTATGGTGAAGCGGTTAACACGGCGGATTGTGGCTCCGTTATGCGTGGGTTCGATCCCCACTACTCACCCCATAACCTACACATCATAATCACTGTAGGGGTGTCGCCAAGTGGTAAGGCAACGGACTTTGACTCCGTTATGCGCTGGTTCGATCCCAGCCACCCCTGCCAACATGACTCACTAGCTCAGTTGGCAGAGCACCTGACTTTTAATCAGGGTGTCCCGCGTTCGAGTCGCGGGTGAGTCACCAAATTAAAACTCACAAACTTCGGTTTGTGAGTTTTCTATCTCTATTTCTAGAGAATTTGGTTATGATTGTATGTATAAAATCAGTTGAAAATAAATTGAAAAAATCTTTGAAAAAGAGGTTGACGATTTAAGACTTCGCTGATATACTTATACAAGTCGTTAGGGCAACAACCTAACGTAACAGATCTTTGAAAACTGAACAATGATAGGTAATCAATCATATGATTGAACATATGCCAGAGTGCGGGTTTTGACAAAGTCAAAACCAACCATAATT
>JAGZGB010000062.1 GCA_018367495.1 Veillonella sp.
AAGCAAAAACAAAATGGATGCCCCCTGTGAAATACAGGGAAGCATCCATGTGTTTAGGCTAGTAAATAATATGTGTCCAGGAAAATGGGTACATATCATAACGGCTAGCTTTTTTATATGCTAATCAAAGTTATATTTAAAGGCGTCTCCATTGAGACGCCTTTTCTATTCAATATTTTATACTATTGTTTTATATAGTTATCCCATTTATGAAATCGGTACCCTACCCCCCAAACGGTATCAATATATTCTTCACCTTGGAATTGCTTATCAATCTTGGCCCTTAACCGATTAATATGAACCATAATAGTTGATGTCTCACCTAATGAGTCTATTCCCCATATACTTTCAAATACTTCTTCTTTTGTAAATACACGATTTGGACTAGATGCAAGAAGAATTAAAATGTCATATTCACGTGGTGTTAAACTTACCTCAGTACCGCCTAGAAAAACTTGATGCGAATCAAGTAATATCTCTAAACTACCAGCAGCAATTTTTGACTCTATCTCAACAGTAGTACCTAAACTATTACGAATTCGATTATAACGCTGAATATGTGATTTAACACGAGCTACCAACTCAGCAGGACTAAAAGGTTTAATCATATAATCATCAGCACCAAGTCCCAATCCTCGAATTTTATCAATATCCTCTCGTTTAGCACTAACCATAATGATAGGTATTTCTTTTTTCTTGCGAATATCTCGACACACAGAAAACCCATCTTTTTTAGGAATCATAATATCAAGAATTATTAAGTCATATTCATGTTCAAGAGCTGCAGCCAATCCATCAACACCATTGGTTTGAATATCTACTTCATAGCCTTCAATCTCTAAATAGTCGCGTTCAAGTTCATAGATACCCATGTCATCTTCAATAATTAAAACTTTTTTCATACTTTTACTCCTTAACACAAGGAAACTCCATTACAATGGATAATCCACGACCATTTTTATTATGTTCCGCATAAATAATGCCATTCATATCTACAACTATTTGTTTTACAATAGCTAATCCAATACCATTCCCATTAGCCACCTCTGTGCGCGCTTCATCAGTACGAAAAAAGATATCAAACAAACGATTTAACATCTCTGTAGGCACGCCTTTCCCATTATCTGAAAATACTAGTTTACAAGCATTTTCAATCTTTGCTGTAGTTATATCAATATGTATAAAGTCATCATATCTATACTTTATGCTATTCGATACAAGATTATCCAAAACCCGATAAAATTGAATCCTATCTATTACTATTAAACTATCTTTAGCATCATAATCTTCATGTAAAACGATATGTTCATGATCATTCAAATTTCGCTCTCTAATATACCCGTAAATTAAATCATCTAATGCATATGTATCTCGATCGTAATGAATTTGTTTTAATTCCAGTTGAGAAAAATCCGATAACATAGTAACTAAATGTTCAATACGCCCTGCCATATCGAAAATCCGTTGCACATAACGAGCTTGTTTCTCTTCTGTATTAGCTACGCCTTCAAGAATACCACTAGCATACCCCTTTACCGATGTGAGTGGTGTTGAAATATCATGACAAATTCCTGCTATCATTTCACGCCTACGCACTTCATAGCGAGATTGCTCTTCATGGGCTTTCATCAATGCATCCTGCATATTATTAAATGCCTCACAAGTAGCCCCCAATTCATCATGATTTCTCACTGCTATATTTTTTGGTACTATCCCGTTTTTAAGATCATCAGCAGCTTGTTTCAAATCCGTTACAGGTCTCAAAATATACTCACCTAAACGATTGGATATATATATACCTATACCGATAATAATAGCTAACAATAGCAAAATCCCAACACCAAAAGCACCTTCTACCAACTTTTTATCTGTTGATTCTGGCCCCATACTTTTAGTCATGAAAGGAATCCTACCTGATCCATATACGCTCAGCCCCGTATTATAAGAGTTCACATAGGTAAATTGGTTACCTTCCCAGTTTAAATAATGATTAGACTCCAAACCTTTCATCACATGTCTAACATTCGACAAAAATATATTAGGCTCTATATTTGGCGTAGCATATACTATTTCATTGTCTTTTAGAATAACTATATCTAAGCCTTGCGCTTCTAAAATAGCACTGCTATCTAAAACATCTCTAACTGTTGTAGCTTCTTTTGAAAGCTTCTTATTAATTTGTTCCAATCCTAATTGGAATACCTGTGCCTGAATGCTACTAGGAGCAAGCATCATCCATTGACGGTGCTCTACTGGATTTGTATATCGAATAACACCCCATACTAACGATAAGGCTATAAATAACACTATAAAAGGTATAACAATAATCAGTAAGTTACTAATTATCATCTTTCGCTGTACGCCTAGGCGATTAAACCAGTTAAAAAGCATAGAAACCTCCTTTTTAACTATTATACAAAGTCATTTTCCATCTGTCAGTGTATAGGCAACATTCTTTTTCAAGACTTAATTTAGTCGTTATATTTTCGTAATATCTCTCCTTTAAGATGTATTCATACAAGAAAGTCATCACTAAAAAGGAGATATATATGAATTACGAAATCTTTCAACTTATCAACAACCTAGCAGGTACATATACGTGGCTAGATACAAGTATGATATATATTGTTAAATATCTTTCAATAGTCTTTGCCTTATTACTGATACTCTTATCTGGATTAGGCCTCTATTTTAAAGATAAAAGACTTATAAAAACCTGCATACATACTATCACATTTCTTGGTATTACCATGATAGTTCATAGTATCATTGGTTTCATAGTGCAAGAACCAAGACCATTCGTGACACACACGGTAAATCTACTTATTCCTCATGTTGCTGATCCTAGTTTTCCTAGCACCCATGCTATGGCAATGACTGCTATTTCATTACCAATTTTAGCAGTTTACAAAAGACTAGGTTCTATTCTACTAAGTGGAACCATTTTAACAGGCTTTGCGAAAGTCTTTGTTGGTCATCATTATCCTCTAGACGTAATCATGGGTATCCTCATCACATACTTGTTATTTAAAGTCTATCAAAACTATTTATCTTCCAAGATTGATACGCTATTAAATCATCCTAAATATAATATTTTCCGATTACTCATAAATACAAAACAAAGCCTATATTTTATAAAAAAAGCAAACCAACCATTGAGTAAACAATTTAGCATGAAGGGATAAGGCTATGAAATATGTTATAAAAAATAAGAACTATCATATTTTGATAGTTCTTATTTTCTCCGCCATCATTTATTTTATGGGAAATATGTATCTTAGTATTTCAGATCCTGTAGAATCTAATTATGCGCTAACAGCAAAAGAAATGCTACTAAACCATAATTATTTATCACCACAAATTTTTGGTCATTATTGGTATGATAAACCCATATTTTACTATTGGGAACTCATTGTTGCTTTCAAACTATTTGGTATTTCAGACTTTGGAGCTCGATTTTTTTCCAGTCTATTAGCGCTCTGTAACCTCTATCTAATCTATCGATTTGTAAAATCACAAACCAATCATATAATTGCCATTACAAGCGCTATCATCGTATCTGTTTCCGCTGAATATTGGATTATTGCAAAGTCTGTTATAACAGATATGACACTAGGACTATATTTTAATGCAATCTTAATGAGCTTTTACATAGCATACATACGTCATAAATCTGAATTAAAAGGATATAAACAATATTATCTTTTAGCCTATTTAGCATCTGCCCTTGCCGTATTAACTAAAGGGCCCATTGGTTTCTTATTGCCAGGTCTCATCATATTAATATACCTAGGAATCAGACGAGACCTCAAAGAGTTATTAAGTTTACAAATCTTACCTGGTCTCTTAATACTCCTAAGTCTTGGTGGTAGTTGGTATTACTATATGTATATCACCCATGGAAACGACTTTATCAATGTCTTTCTCGGTGTCCATAATTGGCTACGTGCCACCGTATCAGAGCATCCCAAATTCAATGTATGGTACTATTATATCCCTATAACGATTATCACACTGTTCCCTTGGTCTATCTTATTACCTAAACTGATATATAACAATCGAAATAATTGGTTTATAAATATTCCATTTAATAGCTTCTTAGCAGTATGGGCTGGTACAGTCATAATCTTTTTCTCCTGTATGGCCACCAAATACTCCACCTACACATTTCCAGCACTAACACCATTAGCTATTCTAATGGCCATCATGTGTCATAAACGAATAGCGTTAATCTGTAAAACAGCACTAGTAATCGGGATTACCTATATAGTTCTTACCTTTATTGTCGCCATACCACAAATGAATAAGGCATCCACACCGCATATTAGTCAATACATTAATCAATCTATCAGCGATGATGCCATTATTCTACAGGGCAGTGGGAGATATCGTGTTTCACCTACTTACTATAGTAATCATGAGGTTTATCAACTACTTGGACCAAATCAGGTTGCTCCTGATCCAACCGCCATTTCTTGGAATGCTAAAGAAGTCATGCCATTTATATCTGTGAACAATTTACCGCTAGATAAAAATGTATATCTCCTCATATATAATGATGATAATTTTCCAGACACATTAGATTCCAATAATTGGTCTATGGTATATTCCAACACTGAAGGAACTATTTATCAATTACATCGGTAGAAGAAAAGCTAAACGGCAACAACGCCTCAGTAGAGACAACTTCTATATCACCTTTCAGGTTCCCCATGATAATAATAGGGATATTAAACTCTCCCATAACTTGACGACAAGCACCGCATGGTGCACAAGGCCCTTCCGTATCAGCAACTACGGCAAGGGCCTTAAATTTTGTATGCCCTTCTGATACGGCTTTAAATATAGCAGTTCGTTCTGCACAGTTAGTTAAACCATAAGATGCATTTTCTATATTGCAACCTTCATAGATTGCCCCATCCTCACACAGAAGGGCTGCACCCACTCCAAAATGAGAATACGGGCTATAGGTTTTCTCACGCGCTACTATAGCATGGTCAATAAGATTTTTAATTTCTTGTTCCGTCATATGGATCTCCTTATTCCACCATATCAAGAATCGTATCTACCACCACTGGTGCTGTTTTACCAAAAGTAATTGCCTCTAAATATGTTTTAGCCGCATTTACGAGCAAACTTTCACGAGAAGCATATAAGGTAGCTATGCTTTCACCAGCCCTAACAACATCACCTGTTTTCTTGTGCATTACTATGCCTGCACTATAATCAATAGGACCATCCTTAACGGTGCGACCAGCCCCGAGCATAACAGATGCAATACCACATTGTTCTGTATTCATGTGTGTAATATAACCATCTTGAGGCGCCATAACATCATAAGTGAATTTCCCGATGGCTAGTAAACTTTCATCATCAAGAACACGGCTATCTCCATCTTGAGCATCGATCATCATACGCAATCGTTCAAGAGCTGCTCCCGAATTAAGGGCCTCTTGTACGCGACTGAGAGCCGTTTCATAATCACAAATTTGGCTTAATACGAGCATATGAGCTGCCATGATAAGACATTCATGGGTTAAATCCTCTGGGCCATGACCTTTCAACGTATCAATAACCTCACGGATTTCCAAAGCATTACCAATGGCATGACCCAATGGTCTATCCATATCGGTTAAAACAGCCTTAACAGAGCGGCCATTTTCCGTTCCAATATCTACCATAGCTTTCGCCAATGCGCGAGCATCGTCTATGGTTTTCATAAAGGCGCCACTACCAACCTTTACATCCAGCAAAATGGCTTGTGCCCCAGAGGCTAATTTTTTACTCATTACAGAGGATGCAATTAGAGGGATACTATCTACGGTGCCTGTTACATCACGCAAAGCATATAGCTTCTTGTCTGCAGGTGCCAGCCCTTCAGATTGTCCAATAACGGCAAGACCTATTGTATTGACCTGATTAATAAATGCCTCTTGGTCCAATGACACCTTTAGATTTGGTATGGACTCCATCTTATCGATAGTGCCACCTGTATGACCAAGGCCTCGGCCTGACATTTTCGCCACCTTGCCTCCACAAGCAGCTACCAAAGGTCCTATAATAAGAGTTGTCTTGTCCCCTACACCACCGGTACTATGCTTATCTACTGTTATCCCATCAATATCGGATAAATCTACCATATGCCCCGATTGTGCCATCGCTAATGTCAATGTCCCTAGTTCACGAGCATTCATCCCATTAAATACAATGGTCATCAACAAAGCACTCACTTGATAGTCGGGGATTTCGCCATTCACATAGCCAGAGATGACAAAGCGAATTTCCTCATCTGTTAATGGTAAGTTAGATCGTTTTTTTAGAATAATATCATACATGCGCATGGTTATACCGCCATTCTAAGAAACCACCTAAGCACTGCCTAGGTGGTTTTCTATTACACTTCTTCGTCTAAATGATCTTTAAGTAGTTCTACTGCTGCACTGGCGCCAATACGGCTGCAACCTTCTGCAATATAGGCTTTCATATCAGAGATAGAACGAATACCACCGGCAGCCTTAATTTTTACATTAGGGCCGATGTGTTTCTTAAAGAGTTGAATATCTTCAATACTAGCACCACTGCTGCCAAAACCTGTAGATGTTTTGATATAGTCAGCACCACCATCCGTAATGCACTTACAAAGTGCTATCTTTTCAGAATCAGTAAGGTAACAAGTTTCAATAATAACCTTTAAGATTTTATCTCCACAAGCTGCTTTAAGCGCTTTAATTTCAGCAGTAACCGCATCAAAGTCCCCTTGTTTTACATTGCCTAGGTTGATGACCATATCAATTTCAGAGGCCCCTTCTGCAAGGGCTTGTTTTGTTTCAGCTACCTTCACCTCTGTCGTTTCATAGCCTAAAGGAAAACCAATAACAGTGCAAACATTAAGATCTGGATACGCTTCATGGGCAGAGGCCACAAAATCTGGGGGAATACAAACCGATGCCGTCTTATAGGCTACGCCGGCTTCACAAATTTCTTTAATATCATCCCATGTAGCTGTAGGACGCAATAGTGTATGATCCACATAAGATAATAATTCTTTACCTAACATAGTGTCTCTCCTTACTAAAAGAACGACATTTGCTCTGGCTCAGGTTCTTTGTGTAAAGCCTCTTGAGCAGCGCGATTTTTGTCATCAATAAATGGTTCTAGTGGTACACCTGTAGCCTTCAATAAATCTGGCAAGCTATTAACACCCTTAGCCTTAGCCGCCTCTAGCACAACCTTAGCACATGTTTCTGCATCATCCAATGCGTAGTGATGTTTGAACTCAACCCCGATGTATGCAGCCATTGTATTTAGCTTATGGTTTACTAAATCTGGCCATACGGCACGTGAAAGTTTTACCGTACATGCATAATCTAGATCTGGCCAAGGAATTTTATAGTAATCCAGTGTAGCACGCAATACATTCATATCGAATTTTGCGTTGTGAGCTACCATGATATTGCCTTTTAAATGATTTTCGTAGATAGCATTCCACAATTGATCAAAGGTTTTCTCATGGATAACATCCTTTGGTTGAATACCATGAATTTCAATACATTCATCATCAAAACTCATAAACGGTGGTTTTATAAGACTGTACGCCTTTTTGGTAATCTGTCCATCCTTTACGGTAATAACCGCCAAGGAGCACGCACTATTTTTAAATTTATTAGCTGTTTCAAAGTCTAATGCAACAAAATCTAACATAGGACTCCTTTCAAATCTATATGTTTTTTAATTTATATATAAGAATTGTATTCATTTTCTCCATTTATTATAGCATGAAACAGTCTATAATCTACTATTCAAGGGTGACTAATAGTCACCTCTTTCACATCAAATTTAATTGACAGATGGGCCCTCTGTATGTGAAAATTATTTAGATATATATGTAGTATGGAGGTTGCAAGATGGCAGATGACAGATTAATCGTTGCCCTTGATGTATCCACTATGGATGCGATGAAAGAAATCGTAACATCCCTTGGTGATGCGGTTAGCTTTTACAAGGTCGGCATGGAGCTATTCTACGCCGAAGGAGAGCAAACAGTTCGCTATTTACAAGAGCAAAACAAGCAAGTATTTCTTGATTTGAAATTGCATGATATTCCTAATACGGTAGCGCATGGCGTATCTTCCCTAACACGTTTAGGGGCTAACTTGATCACTATGCATGGTCAAGGTGGTCCAGTTATGATGAAAGCAGCTGTACAGGCAGCTCGCGAAACAGCTGAACAATTAGGTGTTGAAAGAACTAAATTATTGGCAATTACTGTGTTAACTAGCTTTGATGATGAAGCTTGGACTGCAACTGGTGGGCAACTACCTATTTCTGACCAAGTTATTCGTTTAGCAAAGCTTGCTAAAGAATGCGGTATGGATGGTGTTGTGTGCTCCGCCTTAGAAGCTAAAATGATTCGCGAAGCATGTGGCGATGATTTCCTCATCGTAACACCTGGTATTCGTCCTTCCTTTGCAACAACAGACGACCAAAAACGCGTTGCTACACCTGCTAGCGCATTACAAGATGGCGCATCTCGCCTCGTTATTGGCCGCCCTATTACTCAGGCTGAAAATCCTCGTGAAGCAGTTCGTTTAATTATTGAAGAAATGGAGAATGTATCCAAATGATGACAGAACAAGAAGTAAAACAATTATTGATCGACACTCAAGCTATTTTAGAAGGTCACTTCCTTTTGACATCTGGACTCCACAGCCCAATGTACGTTGAAAAATTCAATGTATTGCAACATCCAAAATATACAGAAGCACTTTGTAAAGAATTAGCTGAACGCTTCCGTGATCAAAACGTTGAGCTTGTTATTGGCCCTATGACTGGTGGCATCTTACTAGCTCACGAAGTGGGTAAAGCACTTGGCACACGTGCGATTTTCACAGAACGCGAAAAAGGTGTTATGACATTGCGCCGTGGCTTTAAAATTGAGCCAGGCACACGCGTACTTATCGTTGAAGACATCGTAACAACTGGTGGTTCTGTACAAGAAGTAGTAAATGTTGTAAACCAATCCGGTGGTGAAATCGTAGGTGTAGGCCTTCTTGTTAACCGCTCTGGTGGTAAAGCAGAATTCGGCGTACCTCATGAAAAAGTACAATCATTGCTTAACCTTGAAGTTCCTACATACAAACCTGAAGAATGCCCTCTTTGTAAAGATGGCGTAGCTATGACAGAACGTGGTTCTAAACATATCAAATAAAATTATAAACAGATACAAAAAGAGCTCCTTCACTGAGGAGCTCTTTTTGTTTGTGTGTAGTTATTGTGTGTAAGAGAGAGATTCTGATACGAATGTATCACGTAGAGTGTATGGCTCTACGGTGGCCATGAATGCACTTTCACGACCACGTTCTCTAGTATCTCATAAGAGAAGTAAACTCATAAAATATGGTTAGTTTTGTGTAGTTTGTGGTGCACCTTGACCAGTTTGTTGTTGTGATGCATTATCATTATGTCGATCACCATGAGAAGGCTGATCTTGTGGTGGCATTTGATGATTATTACATTGTTGTCTCATTTGATGGTTTTCACCTTCTGGTCTCATAGATTGATCGTTATCTTTTCGATGCATATTATCAACTTGATGATTCATTGGCATATGCTCCATTCGATCTTGTCCATGCATTTGGTTATTTTGATTTTCTAGTAGCATATCACATTTTTTATCTTGGAAATTGTTTGCATCATCATGATTTCGTTCTACTAACAAGTTCATCTTGATTGGCTCATTATTATTTTGTACGTCATTAGTAGAAGCAAATGTTACACCACCAATCCCAAATGCTGCGGTTAATACTGTAGCAATTAAAAGTTTTTTCATATTTTCACCTTTACCTAATATTCAAATACGATTAAAACAACGATATCCTCAGATAGATCTAACTCTATATCTATTAATATCTTAAAATATACGGCTCAATCTATATTAATAGTTTTATATATTTTATTGAGCTTGTGTCTCACCATTAGGTGCTTGTTCTGAAGCATTACCATTAGGTTGATAACCTTGAGATGGTTGGTCTTGTGGAGACATTTGACAATTTTGGTACATATGTTGACCATTATTTGGCCCCATACCATCTTGAGGCATCATTTGATTATTTCCATCCATCATATGTTGGTCCATATGCATATTAGAACCATCATGTCTATGTGGTTTTCTAAACTGT
>JAGZGB010000270.1 GCA_018367495.1 Veillonella sp.
CCGTACAACAGACGTAACAGGTGTTGTAAACCTTCCTGAAGGTGTAGAAATGTGTATGCCTGGCGATAACGTAACAATGAATATCGAATTGATTACTCCAATCGCTATCGAAGAAGGTCTTCGTTTCGCGATCCGCGAAGGTGGCCATACAGTAGGCGCTGGCGTTGTAACTGAAATCGAAGGTTAATTTAACCTTTTATGCTCATCGTAGTGATGCGTTGGGCACAATATCCACGACATGTAAGAGCGGCATGTTCTGCCGCTCTCGTGTTGTGTTTTCAAACTATGAAGTAGAAGGTTGCCTCTGCGGAGGAGAATTTCTATGGAGCAGTTCATTCACGAAATGGACGACAGGAGGAATTATTAATAATGGCTAAACAGCAAAAAATCCGTATTCGCCTTAAGGCATACGACCACAAAGCTCTCGATCAATCGATCAAAGCGCTGCTAAGATCGTAGACACTGCAAAAAGAAATGGCGCTATGGTATCTGGTCCGATTCCATTGCCAACAGAAAAGAATATCTTCACGATTCTTCGTTCCGTACACGTTAACAAAGATTCCCGTGAACAATTCGAAATGCGTACACATAAACGCTTGATCGATATTCTTGAACCAAATTCGAAAACAGTAGATGCTATCACTCGTTTAGATTTACCAGCTGGTGTATCTATTGAAATAAAACTATAAGGAGGTGCGATAATGTCTAAAGCTATTTTGGGTAAAAAATTAGGAATGACACAAGTCTTCACAGCTGAAGGCCAATTAGTTCCTGTAACAGTAGTGGAAACTACCCCAAGCGTTGTAGTGCGCGTTAAGACTGTTGAAACAGACGGTTATGAAGCAGTACAAATTGGTTACGGTTCCATTAAAGAAAAACATTTAACAAAACCTGTAAAAGGTCAGTTCGACAAAGCTGGCGTAGCTCCAGTTAAATATCTTCGCGAAGTTCGCGTTGACAGTGCAGCTGACTACACAGTAGGCCAAACTCTGGCAGCTGATATCTTCGCAGAAGGTGAATTGGTGGACGTAGTAGGTACAGGTAAAGGTAAGGGTTTTGCTGGCACAATTAAACGCCATAATTTCTCTCGTGGTCCTGAAACTCATGGCTCCAAATCTCACCGTGAACCTGGTTCCATCGGTCCTATGATCTCCGGTGGCGGCGGTAAGGTATACAAAGGTAAAAAACTCCCTGGACAAATGGGTGGT
>JAGZGB010000063.1 GCA_018367495.1 Veillonella sp.
TGGTTCGCGCTTAGGCAAATTGCCGCGCATTGGGAATTCTGTTTCAGGCAAATGTAACGTCTTACCGTAATCCATGATGTGCTCCTTTTACATAAAAAATCGCCCGCCCCCGAAGGGACGGACGTAATATCCGTGGTACCACCCTACTGACCTTCTGTGAAAGCTAGCATATTCCGAGCATACGAAATAACTAGGCTTCATTTTGTGAAAGCCACTTAGACATATAACGGTGTTCACCGGCAGGGTTCCTGCTTGCTCCAAAGTGATCCGCAAATCTCTAGATTTCCAAACCTTTCAGCCCATGAGTTTGGTCTCTACTAAATCCGTCTGAGACGTGCCGTCTTTTTCAACGCAATCTTCATATAATAGATAATTATAGGACTCAAACGGGGAAATTGTCAACAAGTAAACTATATACCTTCAGGTATATAAGCATCTTGTACTTTATCTAGTAATTTAAAATTCATCGGTGTCCGAGCTAGCTCATTATATTGTGAAATTACCTCATGATGTGTCTCAGCACTTTGTTCTGCTACAAATGCATCAATAGCCGCATCAAGATTCTTAGCTTGTTCAATCCGATTTTGTACCTCCACAGACGTAAACTTAGGTACAATTGCATTGGCTGCGTCCTTTTGAGCTTTCACCCATTGCACATCACTATTAGGCCCTCGCTCAATTATATGGCTAACAATATCACTATAGTACCCCATCATCTCTATCATATGAGCACCATTCACTTGACCATTCGAGCGCATCAACTCAATATCTTTATTACGTTCTTTTTTATGAGCAGCCGCAACTGCCTCATTTAACGCTTCATATTTTGGTTCAAATACTTCTAATAACGCTGAAAGCTTAGCTAGTGTAGCTTGACTAAATGCATTATTATCTTTTTCATACTGCTTTGCTTTATAATACGAATCTAAAGCCTTTACATCGCTTACGATGTCATGCAAGATAGGCAATAGAGCATCTGTTGTGCTTTCAAGATCCTCGTATGAACGACCTGCCTCTTTAGCAGCTACTAGTTCCTGTTCAAGACGCTCATAATCCTGTACCTTAAAATCCGTTAGTGGTTCATTTGAACTTGCCTGTTGCCAGATTAGATCATATTGGCTACCGTATTTAACCTCATTGTAGTTAAACTCATTTGTAGCAGCCAAATAGAAGCGAAACACCCTCTTCGTTTCATCCTTTTTACTGTCTCTTGCTGATGAATCTTGACTATATTGCTTTAGATTATCTAAATTCCACTGACAACCACTAATACAACCTAATGTTACCATCACGCAGCAGACTATCCCTAAGCGACGCCACCAATTTATACCATTCATACACGCTCTCCTATATACGTTTAACCTCTAGTAAAACTATTGTATTAAAATAGTAGCACCAAAACAATATGCGACAATAAATAGACATCTAAATTAACTAAAAAAGAAACTCTCCCTATAGTGAAGCTATAAGGAGAGTTGTCATTTTTACATCACACTTGTTGTTAGTAATCGATCTACCAGGAACCACAGCACAAAGATTGCACATAGTAATCCTGCTGTAAGGCCTGTAGTAGGTGTAGCATCAATCAAACCAATTTCATGAGCCATTTGTTTTGTGAGGATAACGTGCCCTGTTGGTGAGCCAAAACGGTTTGTATGGCTTTCACCAGGAAGAGCCATTAACACTAACAATATAATTGTACCAATGACAGGAACGAGTCCAACAAAGACAAGTCCGCCAGAACGGCCTTGATCGTGCAAGCGTCGTACTGCAACAGCCACGCTAGGGATGACCATAACGACGGACATAAGTACAAGAATGACTAGCCCGAAGCCAACGCCAACTACACTAGAGAGCGGACTAATATAGCTCAAGAATGCACAGGTGAATAGAATCGCTACAAATAGCAATTGATACACCAAAAAGAAATTCCAATATTCGCTACGGCTAGCACGCCCTTCAAAGTCAGCGTATTTATAAACAAAACATTGTTTAAAGTTTTCAATCATGCCTAGACTATATTTATCTAACGAAATGGGTGCTTTACGAATACGTCCACAGTTTGGACAGTATCGTTCACTTTTTAACACCTCGTGTCCACAATAGGGACAAGGTCTCATACTAAACTCCTTCCATTCACAGCAGGAAACAGTGAAGCTCATAAAGTCCTGTTGTTCTTAACACATATAGTAACTTAGATATGTTGTAACATAACCATATCTATATTTTTAAATTCATCTTGATTTCATTTTACTACAAAGTGTTATATTGTCTATAAAGGAGTTGTTAAACTTTTATAAAATAAAATAATAAGTATGCTATTTGATGTAGGTTAATACTATATGTAGCCATTGGCATTAATGCCATACCATAATATATCACCAATAGTATCACCAAAGACGATGGATTGAAGAACAAAGATGGTAATGCCCATAACCCAGTCTTGTTTTCGAGATGGAGTTGCTTCAAGCCCTGTAGATTCACTTATATTCCTAGTAATAGGTATATAAGCAGTTCTTTCACCGTAACCATTCTCTCCTTCATCGCCTCGTTTCAATTCATAGTTCAAGAATATAAAGAAGCCTATAATGGGAATAAAGGAGATCAGTTGAGTCCAACCGCTGCGGCCAATATCATGCATGCGTCGCGTTGTGATGGCGATATTGGGAAGCACGAAAAATAGTGTTACTAATAACGTGATCGTATCAATAATAGACTCAAAATTATAGAGCCCAACACCTTTACAGAGTATAGCTGCTACCCCTAGTGTTCCTTGAACCATCATCATTCCGGCCATGAATCGCCAGTATTCACTACGGCTGGCACGACCTTTAAAATTGGCGTAGTTTTTGATGCCTAGCACAAAGGCATCGGTATAGTTCAAATCATATACATTTACTGATGCCATGACCTAGTCCTCCTCAAACTCTTCAAAACCAACGATTTTCCAGCCGTTACCTACATTATATAAACGGACTAACATGGATGGGCTTTTATCTACAAAGTCTACCCTATATCCGATATAATCCACAATTACATCATCATCAACATCTTGAGATACATAATCCAATCGTATAGTTTCTACAGCAGAATGTTGTTCCTTTACCTTAGCTTGCTGCCACAGATCAAAGGTGCCGTATCGTTCCATTTCACGACCACTCAAATTGCGATACGCACTATGATAATCGCCATTAGCCAGTTCTTGGTAATACTCTTTCACCACTAGATAGCCTTCTGTTGTGGCAGAATCACTATGTAATAAACGATTTGCTTTTTTAGTGAAAGCCCCCTGCCCCAAGTTCCCAAAGGCAGTTTCTTCTATCATATAGTTATGGCCCATCATAGATGTACCTATACTGTTTGCAACCCAGCCTAAAACAAGGATAGCCACGATGAAGGCACCTGAAACAGATCGCTTTTCATGTATACTTGGTTCTACAGATATCTGTTCATTAGTTATGCTTGCTTCTTGTGTTGGAGCCGATCTTTTACATAATAAATAGAGCAACGCAATCCATCCTAAAATAGGAACAAAGATGAGAATCATCAAGGTTGGATCATTATTAGAATCACGTAACCGTCTCGCTACCATCATAATGGTGGGCAATACTAACACTACTGTTAATGCCATCAATACGCCACCCCCTAAGGATATGGCATATAAAAATCCATAGGGTATGAATGTGGCAAGACCTGTTATAAAAGTAACTAGACCATATACAAAGGTCATAGCACTTATGGTGAGCCAAAAGTCGGCTGTCGTTGTTCGTCCTTTACCATTTGCATAGTTTTCTACTAGCTCGCGATAGAGGATTTCATATACTCTCTGTTTCATAAAACTCCTACTATATTTAGATATTATACAAACTTAGCTATTACTATTATACTATGCTTTACCAAGGCTTACATTTCATTTTTTCTTCATTAATTTTACCTATACTAATAATATATTTTTTACAACTAAAATTCGTGCAATTAAGTTTGTATAGGAGATAATACTTATGAACGCTAAATTGACTAAAGTAGTAGCTATGGCCAGCTTGGCAGCATTCTTAACAGTAGGCATTGGTGCTAATGTAGCGCAAGCTAAAGATTACCACTTCAAAATCGGTGAAAACCATCGCATGGAAAAGAATGATGATGGTACAGTAGACAGCAGTGCTCATCCATGGTTCAAACCAGATCAAAAGAAACATAGAAAACATAGAATTTCCGAACGCGAAAAACATGACAAAAATGCCACTGCAAAACGCAGTGAACAACATCAACGTTCCGAATCTACAAATGGCTAATCATTCCCCTTTCATAACTGGTTATCCAGTCATATAACACATAACTAAACTAACTAACCTAAAAAGGACGTTATACACATGTATAACGTCCTTTTTAGTATGATTGTATTATCTATTTATTATGCGTTAGCTCTTATTATGCGTCAGCTTTTAGCACAGCTTGTTTCATAGATTGTACGTAGTCAAATAATGCTTGGTCTGCATGTTCACCGTGTTCTGCAACGATTTTAACGATAGCAGAGCCTACGATAGCACCGTCAGATACGCGAGCCATCGCTTCCGCTTGTTCTGGCTTAGAAATACCGAAACCAACGGCTACAGGAATATCTGTATATTTGCGAATCGTCTCAACGATGGATTTAATATCTGTCTTGATTTCGCTACGCATGCCTGTAACACCGAGGGAAGATACGCAGTACACAAAGCCTTCCGCGTCCTTTGCGATCATTTCGATGCGGTTTTCAGATGTTGGGGCAATTAAGGATACCACTTCAACGCCATGTTTATTAGCTACACTCCCGAGTTCCCCTTTTTCTTCAAATGGCATATCTGGCACGATAACACCAGAAATACCAACCTCTTCGCAGAGGGTAAAGAATTTATCACGGCCGAATACATAGATAGGATTCAAATAGGTCATGAACACGAGTGGAATAGTCACTGCATCTTCGCCACTACGTAAACGACGCACCATATCAAAGATATCGTGAATTTTTACGCCTGTAGATAATGCGCGTGTGCTCGCTTCCTGGATAACTGGACCTTCCGCTGTTGGGTCGGAGAAAGGAATACCAATTTCTACCATGTCGGCGCCAGCTTTCACCATGACGCGAATATAACGTTCTGTATTCTCGATGCCATGATCACCAGCGCTGATGAATGGGATGAATGCCTTACCCTTTGTGAAAGCGTCTTTAATTTTACTCATGAAGATCCACCCCTCTATATTTCGCCATAGCCGCTACGTCTTTGTCACCGCGACCAGATAAACAAATAATAATGATATCATCCTTGCTCATAGTTGGAGCAATTTTACGAGCATGTGCCACTGCATGAGCACTTTCAATAGCTGGAATAATACCTTCTAAACGAGACAAGTATTCGAATGCATCTACTGCTTCATCATCCGTTACAGGCACGTATTCAGCACGACCACTATCGTGCAAGTACGCATGTTCAGGTCCGATGCCAGGGTAATCAAGGCCTGCAGAGATAGAATATACTGGAGCAATTTGGCCGTCTTCGTCTTGGCAAAAGTAAGATTTCATGCCATGGAAGATACCCACAGAGCCTTTTGCGATTGTTGCTGCATGTTCCTCTGTATCAACACCACGACCAGCCGCTTCACAACCGATGAGGCGAACCCCTTCATCAGGAATGAAGTGATAGAACATGCCCATCGCATTGGAGCCACCGCCTACGCAAGCCATAACAGCTGTTGGCAATTTACCTTCTGCTTCAAGGATTTGCTCACGTGCTTCGCGGCTGATGATGGATTGGAAATCACGAACGATCATCGGGAATGGATGAGCGCCCATAACAGAGCCCAATACATAGTGCGTATCGGACATCCGGTTTGTCCATTCGCGCATCGCTTCAGATACAGCATCTTTTAATGTACTTGTACCAGTTGTTACGGGATGCACCTTAGCGCCCAATAATTCCATGCGATATACGTTAAGTGCTTGACGTTCACAGTCCTCTGCACCCATGTATACTTCACAGTCCATGCCCATCAACGCAGCGATAGTAGCTGTTGCTACACCGTGTTGACCAGCACCTGTTTCAGCAATAACACGAGTTTTACCCATCCGTTTTGCCAATAACATTTGACCGATTACGTTATTCAATTTGTGAGAACCCGTATGGTTCAAATCTTCTCGTTTTAAGTAGATTTTAGCGCCCCCAAGGTCCTTTGTCATGCGCTCTGCATAGTATAAAAGGGATGGACGACCTGTATATTTTTTATGTAAATCCTCGAGTTCGCGTACGAAATCAGGATCATCTTTGTACTTGTTGTATGCCTCTTCCAATTCGATGACTGCATTCATCAATGTTTCTGGCATAAATTGGCCACCGAAGGAGCCAAAATAACCATGTCTTTGTTCACTCATATAACTTACCTTTCCATATGCCATTCCTACTAACACGCCTGTACAGCGTTACTATTGGCATCTATCTCAACAATCGATGAATTCCATCGGATGTGTCTAAAATATTATTATATCTTAGATTTATGTATTTTCTATGATTACTCGCCTATAATAGGCCTTATTCTCTCAACATTTAGTGAGCTATGATTCTCACGATGTTTGTGAAAGTTTTAATTTTCTCATCGTCTTTCACGCCATTTGTTTCAATACCGCTACTGATATCTATGCCATAAGGTCGGACCGTACGAATGGCACGCGCCACATTAGTACTGTCAAGACCTCCGGCAAGCATAAATGGACGTTCAAACTCATCTAAGCAAGACCAGTCGAACACTTCGCCTGTACCGCCTCGTTCATCCTTATGGTACGCATCAAATAATAGCATATCCGCACTGCTATCGATCCACGCCTCTGCATCTACAGCGCTGCGGATTTGAACAGCCTTCCAAACCTCTACATCTGTTTTCTCTTTGAGAACTTGGATGAAAGCTTCATCTTCATCGCCGTGCAATTGCACCGCATCAAGATTGGCTTCTTTAGCGATTATAACGAGGTTATCTAACGTTTCATTGACGAAGACGCCTACCGTTTTAATCGCTTCAGAATTGGTATTTTCTTCGCCAAATCCATTAGTATCTTGTGTTCTATCAGCATTCATTGGCACCGTATTTGTACCATATCTCATAGCATATTGCTTATGTAGTTCTTCCACTAATGTTTTAGCTTGATCTACAGTAACTTGTCGTTTGCTTGGTGCAAATACAAAACCCATATAGTCTGGCTTAGCCTCTACTACAGCAGGGATGGTTTCTACCTTAGAGATGCCACACATCTTAACCTTTGGTGTGTAGTATGTGGGGCCATAGAGATATGCCAACTTTTCAACCTTATTAGGAGAGCGCATAAAGGTTTCCCCCATCAAGGCTACACCGATGTTGTTATCGCGCAATACTTGGATATCTTCTGGCGTTTCTAGACCGCTTTCAGATACAAAGATCACATCATCTTGAACGAGATTGCGCAGACGCACACTGTTTTGTACGTCTACTGTGAAGTCTTTTAAATTGCGGTTGTTAACGCCAATAATACGGGCACCGCAATCAATGGCCATTTGTACTTCTTTTTCGTCATGGGCCTCTACTAAGGAGGATAAGTCAAGAGAGTCCGCTAACTCACGGAACTTGGTCAATGTTGGTACATCGAGGCATGCACAGATTAATAGGATGGCACTAGCGCCCCACACCTTTGCTTGGTAGATTTGGTATTCATCGATGATGAAGTCCTTACGAAGTACAGGAATTTTGACAGTGCTTGCAATTTCTTGGAGATATTTTTTATCACCTTTAAAGAAGTCTGGCTCTGTTAATACAGAGATGGCTGCTGCACCAGCAACCTCATATTCTTTAGCGATGTCTAAATACGGGAAATGTTCAGCAATAATGCCCTTAGATGGAGATGCTTTCTTCACTTCGCAAATGAAGTTAAAGTCTTGCTGACGAAGGGCTGCTTCAAAAGGAAATCCTGTATCCGATGGTAACGCTAAGGCCGCTGCTTTCACAGCCTTAGGCGTTTCCACCTCTTTTTCTTTGGCCACTCGAATTTTAGTAGCCTCTACAATCTTATCTAAAATCAATGGTTATACCTCTTGGGTTGCTTTCACAAACTGTTCCATTGTAGCAAGAGCCTTGCCAGAGTCGATCATGTTTTTCGCCTCTTCAATGCCCTCTGCCAATGTAAGCCCCTCTTTAGCGAGGTAAATCGCCATGCCAGCATTGAGGAGAACCGCCGTGCGTTTACCGCCTTGTTCACCACCAAGAACGCGGCGTGTAATCTCAGCATTTACCGTAGCATCGCCACCTTCAAGCTCAGTTTTATCAGCGTATTCGAAACCGTAGTCCTTAGGATCGAATTCGTAGCTTGTGAAAGTACCATTATTAATTTCGCATACGTACGTTTTGTTGGTAGCTGTAATTTCATCAAGGCCATCGAAGCCGTGTACCACAGCACCGCGTTTAACGCCAAGGTTAGCCAATACACGAGCCAATGGTTCTACCAAAGATTTATCGTACACGCCCATCAACTCCACAGTAGCACCTGCTGGGTTCGCCAATGGTCCAAGAATGTTGAATACAGTACGAACGCCTAACGCTTTACGTACAGGGCCTGCATATTTCATAGCTTGGTGGTATACAGGAGCAAACATGAAGCACATATTTGCTTTGTTGAGGACTGCCTCATTTTGTTCACCATTAAGCTCTAATTTAGCGCCTAATGCTTCGATTAAATCAGCAGCACCACATTTACTGGATACACTGCGGTTACCATGTTTTGCTACTGGAATACCTGCTGCAGAAATAATAAAACCAGATGTAGTAGAAATGTTGAACGTATTCGCTTCGTCGCCGCCAGTACCTACAATTTCCACAACAGTACCTTCATGAGGCACAGAACCAGCCTTCTCGCGCATAACCTCAGCAAAAGCTGTAACCTCATCTACAGTAGGGCCTTTTGCCGCCAAAGCGCACAAGAAACCAGCCATAGGAACCTCAGCTACCTCGCCGCTCATAATCTTGTTCATTGTATCTTTAGCAAGGTCGAAGGATAAATCTTGACCATGCGTTACTGCATATAATGCGTCTTTAATCATTTTATATCTCCTTTTGAGGATGTCTATTAAATTGACACCATATCTACCTAGTCGGTACCGATTGGGTCATGCCCTCAGCCTCCAAGTGGCCACTCGGAGTTCCGAGAGACCTTATTTCTGCTCTATCCGTTCTAGAGCCTAATAATAGTCCCTCGAATACCTAAATTAGACAGTAGTTATTTTTCTAAGAAATTGCGAATCATTTGTTCTCCGTTTGGTGTCATGATGGATTCCGGATGGAATTGGACTCCGTAGATTGGGTAGTCTTTGTGTTCTACGCTCATTACTTCGCCGTCGTCGGTAATGGATGTAACGATGAGTTCGCTTGGCATGGTTTCGTCAATAATTGCCAAGGAGTGGTAGCGTGCTACTTCGAATTGTTCAGGTACGCCTTTTAGGATTTTGGATGGGTGTACTTGTTTGGCTACGCTTTGTTTGCCATGCATAACTTGTTTTGCATAGGAAACGGTACCCCCGAATACTTCGCCGATGGCTTGGTGACCAAGACATACGCCGAGGATTGGGAATTCGCCTTTGCATTCGCGCAATAGGTCTTCGTATACGCCCGCATCAGCTGGTCTGCCAGGGCCTGGTGAAAGTATCACATAGTCTGGTTTCAA
>JAGZGB010000064.1 GCA_018367495.1 Veillonella sp.
TACATTAATACCATCGATAAGAACAACTTCTGTATCACTGCGACTTAATGCACGACGAATTACTTCTTCTGCAAGTTGTGGTCTTTCATCACGAGGTACTAATAAAAACTCTTCTTCAATAAGTTGTTTTGCCTCTAAGTACTTCCAACCTTTTTGTTCAGATAATTCACGAATTAACAAACTTTTACCAGAACCAGGACCACCAACGATAAACAATATGCGTTCATCATCACCTTGAATTTGTTCCCAACGTTCTCTTACATCTTGAACTGTAACCATATCCCTTGCCTCCTCGCTGTAACCGTTCCTACTTAACTGGACGGTCAGATAACATAACGGATTTGATATATTGGTTTTTATCATCTAGGGCAAACTGCAAATATGAGTCGCTTGCCGCTGGATTTTTATATTCATATACAGTAGATGTGCCCGCATTTGTTGTAGATTCAACAATACGAGTAGGCATACCATATACAAAGAGCAATAAGTATTTAGTATCCCCCATCGCAATGCCGCGACGAGTAGGTGTGTAAATATTTAATAGAACACGATTGATGAGATTTTTTTTATCAACACTCACGCCATATTCGTTATAGCCAATAAATGTGGACCCAAACAACATACCTTGATGTTTCCAATCATTATTGGGATCATTAACAAAATAATCATTTAATTTATAGCCACGCAACACAAAATCATCAGCAGTCAATTTACCTGCTTGAAAATCATATACTGGAGCTTTAGGCAATCCAAATCTTGGCCATACTTGCCCACTAATCATATCAACAGCCTCTACATTGCTTTGTTTGATGGTGAAAGCAATATATTCTTTCTGTTGTCCTAGCATAGATTGTTGTTGGCTATTATTATTTGTATTCTCTATCGAGCTATTAAATTCCTTTTTTCGAGACCATGAATTTTCGGAATGACCTTCATATAGGAAAATATAACTTTCATTTTTCAAATCACGCCACATCGCAATAGGGCTACCATAGGCAAATACCAATTCCATGCGCGTGCTACCAACACCAATATCGCGTACAGTGTGGATGCCTTTTTTCGTACTATGAATATTAGTAATAGTATTCGGTTCAAAGAAATAAGTAGCACCTTGACCGCGTAATTGATTATTTACTAAACGCTCTTGAGCAGGTCCCGTATAAACGGTCACCTCCAAGTCTTTCATATAGTACGTCGTAAAGTTATCACGAATCACTGTTTTTTCTACCTCTTTAGGCGCTACAAACTGATCTCCTAAGCGATACCCATCAATAGCATAATCATCTTCAGACCCTAAATCTGGCAAATTATTAGCCGTATAAGACTTACCAATATCAGCCAAGTTATTTTGCGTTACGCTAGGCAATGGACCTTCATTTTCGCTAGCTGCTTGCCAAAACTGTATGGAATCACCAAACTCGGTAACCGCCATTTGTTCAGCTAGCCATCCTGTTTTAGTGCTTTCCTTTTTTGTCTTTGTATCGATTTTAACAGCTTTAATCGGTGCATTATCTATATACGCAACAGACTCAGCCGCATCAGTTCCCGCTGCTTCTACAGTTGTCTTATCATCCGTATGTGCAACATCATTTGCATTCTCTGTAGATTCCACCGCAGTTTGTTTCACAGTCGAAATAGCCGGCTCTGCTGCATACCCTACCGATGTAGCAGATAAGCCTACTAAAAGTGCCGCTACGATACGGCTCTTAATAGAATGATTCATCGATTACTCTCCAATTGTGCACGCAACCATGTCAACCATGGCTCAAGTCCATTATGGGCCGTGCAACTTACTTCAAAAATCTCTCCTGTTGGATTCAAATTACGTATATCTTGTATGGCCTTATCTTTTTTGAAAGGTACATAAGGCAATAAATCTATCTTATTAATGAGGATAGCCTTTGACTCTTTAAAGATTAATGGGTATTTAAGAGGCTTATCCTCACCTTCAGTAACAGATAATACAGTTACCTTCATGCTTTCACCAATCTCAAATTCTGCAGGGCATACAAGGTTACCTACATTCTCGATAATGATCATATCCAGTTCATCAAGATTTAAATCACCTAGTGCATCTTGAATCATTTGTGCATCAAGATGGCAACCTCCCACTGTATTGATTTGGATAACAGGCACGCCTAAGGCATGAATTCGTTCTGCATCCTTAGCGGTAAACAAATCACCTTCAATAACAGCCAAACGATAATCCTTTTTTAAATCTTGTAAGGTAGCCTCTAAAAGAGATGTTTTACCAGCCCCTGGAGAACCTAATAGATTGAATACAAAAATATTTTTTTCCTTAAACAACTGTTGTAAGGACTCTGCAATGGCATCATTTTTTGCCAATACATTAGTTTTAACTTGAACTTGCATGTCCTAACCTTTCTATCAATCGATATCCATGGAGGTCACTTGTAGTTCGCGGCCACCAATGGTTTGTACGAAATGACTGTCACAATAGGGACAGATAAACTTATAATTTTCTACAGGAAATGTTTTATCACAATCCAAGCACTTTCCTTCAATAGGAATCGTGTTAATTTCTATACGAGAACCTTCTGCGGCAGTCCCTTTTGTAACGGCTTCCCAGCAAAATAGGAGAGAATCTGGCTCTACTCCACTCATAAGGCCCAAATCGAGTTGAACGGAATGAATCACAGATGCATCGTGTTGTCGTAACGTATCGAGGGCTACATCAAGTATACCTTCTGCTATAGACATCTCATGCATGGTATGCCTCATATACAGCTTCAAGCATCATAGTAGTCGTTACAGAGCCTACACCACCAGGCACTGGAGTAATTGCAGACGCAATATCTTTTACCGCTTCATAATCAACATCGCCTACCGTCTTACCTTCTAGTTCATTAATGCCTACATCGATAACAACAGCACCTGGCTTAATCATATCTGCTGTAATCATATGAGCACGACCCGCTGCAGCAATAACGATATCGCCTCGTTTTACTTGCTCTGCCAAATCAGGAGTTCTAGAATGGCACATTGTAACCGTACCATGTGCACCGAGAGTCATAAGAGCTACTGGTTTGCCAATCACTTGGCTACGACCGATTACTACCACATGTTTCCCCTCTACAGGAATATCGTAGTGATTTAAAATTGCCATGCACGCCTTAGCAGTACAAGGGGCAAAGCCCCCTTTGCCAGCAGTTACAAGGCCAATATTATACGTAGTTAAACCATCGATATCTTTTTTAGGATCTAGCATATCGATAAGAGCCTCTGTATCAATGTGTTTAGGCATCGGCATTAACGGTAAAATTCCATGAACAGCCGCATCATTATTTAATTCTTGCAATGCTGCCACCACTTCATCCTGTGTAGCCGTTTCAGGTAATTGCTTTAATACAAAGCCATAGCCAAAGTTCTTGGCTGTCTTTTCCATAAATGTAGCATACATATGAGCCCCATGGTCCTCACCAACGAGTAATACTGCCATAGTAATTACAGAGTCGCCTACTGCTGCAACTTTTTCTTGTAAAATCGCCTTGTGAGCATCTGCTACTGCTTTACCGCGTAATTCGATCATAAGTATCTCCATTCATTTAAACTATCTATAAAATAAGGCGCCTCCGGAGAGGCACCTAAGTCTCTTATTCTATTATATAACGAACTGTCTATAATTTCTAATTATGACCGAATTCGTTTTATCTACGGAAATGAACAGTAATTGCTGTACCAGCCTGAACAGTTGTACCGCTACTTTCATCTTGAGATGTAGCCGTACCAGTTCCATCCGGTTTAAAGGCAAGTCCCGCCTTATGTAACCAATCACGCACTTCACCATAGGTAAAACCAGTAAAGTTAGGCAATGTAACAGAACCATCACTTCCCGGTTTTGGTTCAGGTAATGTATTAGCAGCTTTAACAGCTACTGGTGTACTTTCTTTAACATACGGACTCATTTGGTAATACCGTACAAGTTGAGATACGATGTCCTTAAATACAGGGGCTACAATTTGACTACCATAATAAGAACCCTTTTGTGGGTCATCAATAACGACAAGAACTACAAATTTTGGATCCTCTACAGGGCCAAAGCCAATAAAGGACGCAATGTATTGTCCGTCGAGATAACCGCCATGTTTGGTATCTAGTTTTTGCGCCGTACCAGTTTTACCAGCAAAGTGATAGCCTTCTACCATCGCTTTTGTACCGCCACCTTCAGATACTTCTTTTTCTAGAATATCTACGATGGTTTTAACAGTTTCCGCAGGAACTGGTTGGCCTACAACAGATGTTTCTGTCGTACTTGTCACATCCCCTTGAGAATTACTATAGGACTTGATAATATGCGGTTTCATCATAGCACCGCCATTAGCAAGGGCACCAAAAGCGCGAACCATTTGTAATGGTGTAACCGCAATACCTTGACCAATAGACATAGTCGCAACGTCTAGCTTACTCATATCATCCGGATTATATAAGATACCTTCACCTTCACCAGGTAATTCAATACCTGTTTCAGAGCCAAAGCCATAATCACGTACATATTTCGAGAGAATATCTGCACCTGTTAATGTACCAATTTCAGCCATACCAGTATTAAGAGAGTACTTCAAAATATCTAGCAAACGAACAGGACCATATCCCTCACCATCCCAGTTTCTAATGATATGTCCATTGGCAGCGAAGGCCCCTTTATCGTTATACACAGTGTCTAACTTCCATTTGCCTGCTGCAAGAGCTGCAGATGCAATGATAGGTTTGAATGTAGAGCCTGGTTCATATAAATTGGTAACCGCAATATTTTTGAAAGCCTCTTCACCACTTTGGTTGTAGTTATTAGGATCGTAACTTGGACGATTGGCCATCGCTAATATTTCACCGTTCTTTGGATCCATAACGATAACGCTGGCATGCTTAGCTCCTGTATCAACCATCGCCTTATCAAGAGCGCGTTCTGCAATAAATTGAATTGTTGCATCGATGGTTAAGGTTACACTTTTACCCTTATCTGGTAAAAATTTAGATAGTACGGAACCAAAGATGGCATTCCCTTTATTATCAGTAGCTACAATTTCTTGTTGTACGCCCCCCTTTAATTCGTCATCAAGAACCATTTCTAGACCATCAAGACCTTTATCATCAGTACCGACAAAGCCTAATACTTGTGCCGCTAAGACACCATTTGGATAATAGCGCTTAGATTCTTCAACGAAATTAAGGCCTGCAATATTATTATCCTTAATAACTTGTTGTACCCCTTTTGATTTGTCTGCATCCATCATACGATTCAACCAGACAAAGGCGGTATCCTCTTGCAAAGCTTTCACAATATTCTCTTTTGACATCGTTACGTACGGTGAGATGAGATCCGCAATCTCTTGAGGAGACTGTTTAATCATCTTCGGATCCGCATATAAAGATTTTGTAACTACACTCATCGCCAAAGGCTTGCCATTACGGTCATAGATTGTACCGCGCGGCGATTGTAATTTTCTATCTACTTGAACTTGTAATAAGTTTTTCTTCTCTAGGTCAAAGGTATCAAAGACCTGTAACTGTGCTAAACGCCCGATAAGGACGAAGGCAACGGTCATGAGTATGGCAAGGCACCACGTAGTGCGACTCCAATCACTCATGCGTAATAACGCTTTATTTAATAACTTCATCATTTCTCCACTGGACGGCGTAACTTATGGCCTAATGCATCATATAATGCATCTGGTTCATTGGGAATCACCCCATTTTGTACCTGACCTAATAAATACTGCAATCCTTCCCCCACTTTTTTCCCTGCAAGCTTAATAACTCGTTCGTCATAATTTAAATCCTTTGTATGGATAGGCATCTCTAGGCTAAGATCTGCCATACATTCACCAAAGGCTAAGGTGCCATCAGTCGATGCATAAGGCTTCCCACAGCCTAATACATCGGCAGCACAAACCTTAGATAATTGTTCCCATGCAATTCGCATAATTTGACTATCTCGAAACTCACCGCTGCGAGCCTCTTTACGGATCCACTTTTTCTCATTAGCTTCCCCATTTTGTACAAAATAGTGAAAGCGCATATGATTTTTTACAATCCAAGCTACACGGCGCACAAAAGCCTTAGGATAACCTAAACGAGTAAGCAAGGTTTCTGTCATTTCAGCACCTAATGTATCATGGCCACGATCCGTCAAACGTCCGTTAATAACAGCTCGTACCGCCGGCATACCCTTTGCTACATCGTGTAACAGTGCACCCCAACGTAATATTAAATCTGGTTCTGTATGAGATACAACGGCTAATGTATGATACCAACCATCAAATTCGTGAAAGTCTTTTTCTTGTGGTAAATTCACAAGATGGTATAGCTCTGGTAAAATAGGCACTTCACGAGCGACGCCATTTTCTACAACGCGACAAGAACACTCGGCCAAGCGAGATTGTACTAATACATCAAGGCCCTTAGCCACAGCGGGCTCTAACATGAGTCGGTCCAGTTCACTACGGACTCTCTCGAGAGATAACCCAGGCACACGATGAAATGCCTTTGGCATAGCTTCTAATAAATCTTCGGTAGGTAAGAAATCTAGCTTTGCCACAAAGCGGCATGCTCTAAATAATCGCAATGCGTCTTCTTCGAAGCGTTGCTGTGCATTCCCAATGGTTCGCAATGTCTTATGCTTGATATCTCGGCGTCCCCCTACTAGGTCTATGACCTCACCAAAACGATTCATAGCCATACCATTGACCGTAAAGTCACGACGCAACACGTCTTCCTCTAAGGTATCGGCATAAGCGATTTCTTCTGGTCGATGACTATCCGCTCCATATCGTTCAGTGCGATACGTTGCAATTTCATATTGCTTTCCTTCTAGTGTAGCTACTACTACGCCAAAGGATTTTCCTACTAAGTCTGTCGTTTGAATATCTTGACCGCGTAGGACTTCAATTACCGTATTAGGACGTGCAGACGTCACAATATCAAAGTCATGAGGCTTTTGATGCATCAAAATATCACGCACTGCTCCGCCAATGATATAGGCTTCATAACCTGCTTCTTCCAATACAGTCAATATTCGATTGGCTTGTTCCATCATGCACACTCCTTTCTGAACTAGTCTAACCTTTATTTTACTACAAATGAAAGCATGAAAAAAGTGCAATCCTATAAGGATTGCACTCGTTCTGCAATAGCTGTACCCGTCGGTGTTACCGCAAGGCCGCCATCACTTGTTTCACGCAATGCTGCTGGCATAGCGCGACCGATATTATTCATTGCTTCAATAACTTCATCTGGTGGAATTTGACTTTCAATATTCATCAAAGCCAATTCAGATGCAGTAATGGCATGAACTGCATAGAAACCATTACGTTTAACGCACGGTACCTCTACAAGCCCTGCTACTGGATCACAGGCAAGGCCCAATAAGTTTTTCATACACAATGCGATAGCATGGCCTACTTGACGAGGCGCACCACCCATCATTTCTACAATGGCACCGGCGGCCATACAAGCGGCCGTACCAATTTCTGCTTGGCAACCACCAACGGCGCCAGCCACACAAGCACGATTCGCCACGACATTGCCAATACCAGAAGCAGCCAAGAAACCTTTTACTACTGTTTCTCTATCTAACTTGTAATGGTCTGCTACAGCTTTCACCGCACCAGGCATAACGCCACAAGAGCCTGCAGTAGGACAAGCAACAATGCGGAACATTTTCGCATTTGCTTCATTAACAGCAATAGCATAGGTCATTGCTTTATACGCAATATCACTCATAAATCTTGGCGTTTGACCATTAAGCTGTGCCGCCTGTCCACCGGACATACCAGAGGCCGTTTTCTCCGCATAATCTATACCATCTTGAATAGAACCTTCAAAGATATCTAACCGATGCTCAATTTCACGAATAACCGCTTCTTCACTGCGGTCATAATTTTCTAACTCATAACGCAGTACTACGTCACCGAAGGAAATATTATTTTCCTCTGCTAAGCGAATAATATCTGCAATTGTATCGTATGCATAACTCATCATTCGCCCTCCTATAAAGCTTCAAAGGTCATGACATCTTGAATGCCTGGACACTCGCGCATAAACTGAACGGTAATAGGATTTACCACCGTATCTGTAGTAATGACCATCACTGCATCCTTGTGCTTACCCTTCCGAAACACGCGCATGGTAGCGATATTAATATCGGACTCACTTAATGCTTGGCTCACCAAAGAGATGGCGCCAGGTCTATCTTCATGGAATACAACAAGAGTAAACTCATCGCCAGTAATAGACATATCATTGCCATCTACTTCGGTAATCATAATTTGACCGCCACCAAGAGAACGACCAATCACAGTCATATGACGATTATGTTCATCGTACATATCAAAACGAACCACATTAGGATGACCTACATCAAGAGGAGACTCGATAAAGTTATACTCCATGCCCTCTTTTTCAGCTAATTTTTGAGCAACACGAATATTCGTATCATCCTCTTTAAAACCTAATAAGCCCCCAATCAAGGCACGGTCTGTACCATGGCCTTTATAGGTCTTAGCAAAAGAGCCATATAAGGTTAAATCTACCTTTTTAGGTGTGGAACGGAATATGCACCGCGCCATCTTACCTAGCCGCGCAGCACCAGCTGTATGCGAACTAGACGGGCCAATCATAACAGGCCCTATAATATCAAAAATACTATTCATACACGCCTCTATATACACATAAACAATGTGAAAATCTTACTGTACCTATAGTATAACAATCGATATTGATTAATGTCTATATGCACATTAGAGGCATATTTGTTTGCCTACAGAGGACTACCACTCTTGTAAAAGCTGTTCTAAAAGTTTGTATATTGATGGGACATCTCCATATCTACAGTTATAAAAAGGAAGGACTATACTTATGCAGCGACATCAGGTCACGAGGAGCAAAGAAGTATAGTCCTTCATTTTTAACTAGGTTGTAGATACAAAACTGGGCCCATCAATATACAGCCACTAACGGATATCTTTCACAAAAATAGTAAAAAACGCACCTAAGGATAACCCTAGGTGCGTTATTTATAACAACAGTCCTAAATCATAAAAGAGAGGGGAAATAGGACTGTAGTTAATAAGTAAATAGATCCGATTAGCCCAAGATAGCTTTCATGTCAGCTTCTGGAGTTGTAATAGGATGTAATTGGAATTTTTCTACCAAGATGTTCAATACATTGCTGGAGAAGAATTTAGGCAAGGAAGGTCCGATATAGATGTTGCGGATACCCAATGCCAACAATGTTAACAAGATACATACTGCTTTTTGTTCGTACCAGGACAATACCAATGTTAATGGCAAGTCGTTTACGTCACATTCAAATGCACCAGCCAAAGCTACTGCTACTTGAATAGCGGAGTAAGCATCGTTACATTGA
>JAGZGB010000065.1 GCA_018367495.1 Veillonella sp.
GTATGTAGGGTATCAGTTCAATGAAAACTCTTCTATACGACTCGATGCGCGTAACTTGTTGAATCGTCACAATGTTATTTCCAACGGGGATTGGGAATATTGGGATGAGCCATTTAATTACCAACTTAGTTACACTCAAAAATTCTAGAAGTATTCTTTAATTGTTTGGAATCATACAAGGAGTATCATCATGAACAAGAACATTGTGTATCTTATATGTCTGATGGTACTCCTTTTTGTAGGTATAACCGGATGTGGGCCACAAGATGAAACGCGGACTTTTCCAAATACCCGTTATGTTGAAAGTTATGATGGGGTACGTGTGGCAGTGCCTGATCACCCGAAACGTATTTTAGCACTATCTTCTGCATACGATACGATTTTACTAGGCCTTATAGAACCGGACCGATTAGTAGGTATTAATAAATTATCCACCTATCCTGAGTACTCCATGGAAGCGGAGCGAGCAAAGCTCGTAAAACCAGTTATGAGTTCATATCCATTAGAAAAAATCATCGCCTTAAACCCTGATTTGGTGATTGCTCCTGACTATACCACGGCTGATGTTATTGAAGGTTTGCGCCACATGGGGATACCTACGGTTGTTGTAGCTGGGGGCACTACGGTGGAAAGTATCATTAAAAATGTAACGGACATCGCCTATATTGTAGGGGAAGAGGAAAAGGGGCAGTTTTACAATCAAAAGATACATCGTGAAATTGATCAGTTGAAGCGGCTTGGATTATCTATACCGACGAATCAGCGTAAGAGTGTTCTATTTGTATCATCTATGGATGGCTATACGGGAACGGGTAGTCTTTTCGATGATATGTGCAAGTATATGAGTATCAATAATGCCCCTCACGTCCTGGGATTACCACCACGTACGCCCTTTGGTGATGAGCGTGTATTAGCCATGAATCCAGATTATATTTTTATTCCATCTTATAAGGGAATGGATAAGAGTTTATCTAGTCGATATTTGGATAATCCAGCCTTTCAAAATTTGCCAGCTATACGAGAAAATCGTGTGAAAGCCTTGCCGGCATCGTACTTATATACTATGAATCAACATATTGGAGAAGCTATGCTAGCTATTATGCATACTGTATATCCTCAGTTAGAAAGGAATCCTCATGACTAAACAGAAACAAAAAATCATGGCAATTGCCATAATTGGGGGATTGCTGTGTATTGTGAGCTTATTAGCACTACATCTAGGGTCTATCATGATTCCTATCGGTGGTGGTATACAAAGTATCTTAAATGGTATAGGTATACCGATACACTTTACAGATTCTATTACATTAGAACAGGAGGCGGTATTGTGGTTTATCCGCATGCCACGCCTTATTATTGGACTTCTCGTAGGTGGTGCTTTGGCCTTAGCAGGTGCTGTAATGCAAGGCGTTTTCTCTAATCCATTGGCAGATCCAGGTATCATGGGCGTATCGGCAGGGGCATCCTTGGGTGCCGTTATTGCCATTGCTCTTGGCGTGACTTCTCTTGGCATGTTTTACATGCCAGCATTTGCTTTTATAGGGGCCTTTGTATCCGTTGGGGTTACTATCCTCTTAACGTGGCGCAATAATAAGCTTGATACGACAACATTATTGCTTGCTGGTGTAGCTGTAAGTATGCTACTTGGTGCATTTACTTCAGGCATTTTGACGATGATTAACGAATATCGGTTGCGTGAATTCTTATTCTGGATGGTCGGTGGCCTTGATTTCCGTCGTTGGGATCATGTGGCACTAGCTGTAGGGCCTATCGTGACTGGCAGCGTTATATTGATGATGTTAGGGCGCCATCTTAATGTACTCGTTCTCGGCGATACAGAGGCTCGTGCGTTGGGCGTACCTGTTATGGTGTACCGTATGCTATTCTTATTTTTAGCATCTGTCGTTACGGCTACTGCAGTCTGCGTCAGCGGATCTATCGGCTTTGTAGGCCTCGTAGTGCCTCATATTGTTCGTATCTTAGTAGGACCAGATCATCGCATACTATTGCCTATGTCAGCCGTAGGGGGTGCACTGTTTCTTGTTTTCTGTGATACATTGGGACGCGTCGTGGCACAACCCGTAGAAATCCGCGTTGGCATTATGACAGCTCTATTAGGGGCACCGTATTTTTTATATTTGCTTCATCGCTTGCGTCGAAAAGGAGGGGCCTAATGAAACTAGATGTTCAATCGTTATCCGTTACATTAGGGGACTCTACCATTGTAAAGGAGGCATCTTTCTCTATTGATCGGAGTGAGTTCGTCGGCATTATTGGGCCTAATGGTTCTGGAAAGACGACCTTGCTGAAAACCTTACGTGGCCTCTATCCAACGTCTGGTGGTCATATTTTGTGGGATGGTAAGAGTATCGATACCTTGAGCGATAAGGAAATTGCTCATCATGTAGCTTATATGCAGCAGTCCGTAGATGTTTCCTTCGATTATGAAGCCATAGATATTGTAATGACGGCCCGTTATCCGTACTTAAAATGGTGGCAACAAGAGGGCCCTGAAGATAAGGCCATTGTAGAAGCAACTATGAAAGAGGTTGGGGTGTATCACCTGAGAAATCGGTCTATACAATCTTTGAGTGGTGGCGAGCGACAACGGGTGTTCTTGGCAAAGGCATTGGCACAGCAAACAGAGGTACTGTTACTTGATGAACCAACGGCTGCATTAGATTTGGTCTATGCGGATGATATTTTTCACGAAGGCCGTCGATTATGCGATGAAGGAAAAACGATTTTAATCGTCGTTCATGACTTAGAATTAGCGGCTAAATATTGTACTAAGCTTGTTTTGGTAAGTGATGGCCATATTGTAGATGTAGGTGTGCCACGGGACGTATTGACTGCGGAAAATTTACGGAAGGCATTCCGTTTATCGGCAGCAGTCTATGATGATCCGTACTTTAAACAACAACGAATATTTGTATTCCCTAAAGGGACTACAGATATTGAGGCGTATAAACAAACGGAGGTTAGTGGAGAGATGTCGATTGATCCACAGCTGAAATAGGTGTTATCTACATATAGCTCATTAAACTTAACGTTTATTTCTACATATTTCTATTGCTATTCCGAATGAGGTAAGGCTTATGTTGTATCCATTTACTGCTATTGTTGGTCAAGATGAAATGAAATTGGCTCTGTTGCTAAATGCTATAAATCCATCTATCGGTGGTGTCTTAATTGAAGGTGAAAAGGGCACGGCTAAATCTACGGCTGTCCGAGCTTTGGCGAACCTATTACCGCCTATAGAAACCGGGGCTGATGCAATGACGGTTGTAGAATTGCCCATTAATGCGACAGAGGATCGCGTGGTAGGCTCTATTAATTTAGAAAAGGCTTTACAGGATGGTGTGAAAGCCTTTGAACCGGGGATTTTACAGGCAGCGCATCAAAATATCCTTTATGTGGATGAGGTAAATCTATTAGATGACCATATTGTAGATATCTTATTAGATGTTGCTGCTATGGGCGTTAATACAGTGGAACGTGAAGGGGTGAGTCATTCTCATCCGTCTCGTTTTATTCTCGTAGGTACTATGAATCCAGAAGAGGGAGATCTTAGACCTCAGTTGTTGGACCGTTTTGGCTTATCCGTCATGGTCTATGGTGAACATGACCCGGACCAACGCATGGCTGTTATCAAACGGCGACTTGCCTTTAGTGATCATCCAGAAGATTTTATTGAATCATATGCTGAGTCAGAACATGACTTGCGAGAACATTTATTAAAAGCTCGTCAGTTATTACCAAGCATCATTCCAACGGATGATATATTGCTAAAAATTGCAAGTATCAGCATTGGAGTGAGCGTTGACGGTCATCGTCCAGATATTACGATGATGCATACTGCTCGCGCTTATGCAGCCTTTTCTGGTAGAAGTCAAATTATAGATGATGACCTCAAGGTGGCTGCCCGTTTGGCATTGAAACACCGTTTGCGTCGCCTACCATTTGAAGAACAAGGTCATGACGAAGACCGTATTGATACAGTGGTATCCGCAGTACTTGAGGGTTAGTTATGGACACATCTGTGCAAGAGGCCATCAAAATTGGCCTTGTAAATAATCAGATTCATACCCTTGTTATTTCTGGTGGTACTGGTGTTGGTAAAAGCTTTATTGTACGTCAGTGTTTAGAGGCATGGCAGATTCCCTATCGTGTGATACCTGTATATATAGATACGTCAGAATTACAAGAATCCATTGATTTTGAGATATCCCTTGCACAAGGGAAGATGGTTATGGCTTCTAGTTTATTGGATGATGATAGTGCACATTGCTGGCTCATCGATGACGGTCATGTGCTAGCGCCAGAGGTTTGTCATGCCTTATTAGTAGAGGCAAAACGTCGTCATATATTGTTAATCATGACTATAAACCATGAAGATAGGACATTAAGTGATGCGGAATGGGAGCTTGTCGATGTGCATGTATCTATGAAGTCACCGTCATTAGAAACTCGCATCGATGTACTGCAACGAGTTCGCGACGAAATCGTTTATGAAAATGATGCGAATATAGGGCTTTTTATAGAAAACAAGAGTATTCAAACGATTTCTGTACCAGAGCCGATGATATCCTTGGCTATTGCCTATGCACTTAAAGTGCATACCGTAGGTCATGGTGCAGAATATGTGTTGTTACAAGTTATGAAGTCTTTGGCTCTTCTAGAAGGCAGTTCCTATTGTAAGCCTCGTCATGCAGAATTAGCGGCGCTATATGTACTGCCGCATCGTATGAAAAAGGCTGAAGCACCAGAATCACAGCCATCACTAGATGAAAATTCCAGTGGCATTAGTGAGGAAGATAGGTCTCAAAGTAACGACACATCTGATTCAATGGATTCTGATGTATCAAGTGAATGTGAACAGGATGATGGTAACAGTGATGTAAATGGTGATGAGCTATATCCTAATGAATCAAATGTTAATGATGTAGAGAATTCTGATATAGACTCTGTTAAAGGTGAAGACACTGATTCAAGTGAAGCTAATGGTAGTAGCAATTCCACAAAGCCTGAGAAACATTTAGGAGATGATGCTACTAATGATATGGGCGATATACGTGATAAACTATCTTCCTTGTGTTTACCTGATACTATTGCTTGTATAGCTAACCAATTATTCCAATGGAAACTAGAATCTTCTAAAATAGTAGACCGCCAGTATCGCAAGGGATCAGGTCGGCGCATTATGACTAAGACAAAGGATAGTAGGGGACGTATGATTCGAGCGTACCAAGATGACCATGCCTTAGAGGACTTGGCACTAGTAGATACATTACGAGCGGCAGCACCTTATCAACGATTGCGGGCTGCTACTAAGGCGGAACAAGAAAAGCCATTAGCGCAGTCTAAGCAATTAGAGCATCAACGAAGCAAGAGATTATCTATATTGATAAAACCTCAGGATTATCGTCGTAAGGCGCGAGAAAAACGTATAGGGGCGTATCAACTGTTTGTTGTAGATGCGAGTGGTTCTATGGCGGCACGTCATCGTATGGAAGCTACGAAGGCAGCTATTTTGAGTCTCTTACGGGATTCTTATGTTCATCGTGATTCGGTAGGTCTCATTGCATTCCGTAAGGATAGTGCTGAAGTATTACTACCGTTTACACGTAGTGTAGAACGAGCGGAGCGATTATTGGCCTCTATGCCTACAGGCGGTAGAACACCACTATCTCAAGGTTTGCGTGTAGCCTATACTATGTGTGATAGGTTATTGCGCAAATATTCAGAAGAGCGGATTCAAGTTATATGTATCACCGATGGGCGTGCTACCGCGGGGGATACAAAGAATCCTGTGGCAGAGGCAAAGAAATGGGCTCGCATTCTAGGTACGTTACCAGTAGAATGTATCGTTATCGATACGGAAACGGGGTTTATCAAGCTTGGCCTCGCTAAAGAATTATGTAAATTGATGAATGGCAATTATTATGCTATGGATACTATTTCGGCAGACAGTATTTTGCGCGTGTCGCGGAGGTAAATCATGAGCCGTCTCATGTATATTTCTAATTTAGGAAAACAAATCCAATATATAGAAAAGGCCGTTACTACCTACCCAGAATTATTGCAGGGGGAGGTAGATGTTTGTAATATGAAAAAACAGCCTGTGTGGGATGCTGACTTTGAAAGTCGCCTACGGGCTGCGGATGTGATTCTCATTACAAATATGGGGGTAGGTTTAGATTCGCCGTTTTTAGAGCGTTTAGAGCGTTGGCTGCACGCTCATCACCCTAAATACTGGATTGATGTGGTAGAGCCTAAGAAAACGGATATTCTCTATCGCAATATAGATGAGGAGCAACGGAGACTTCTTGAAAGCTATCGCCGTACAAGTGGTGTCATGAACTATGTGCGTCTTATTAATGGAGCTCTTAGTACAAAACCGACCTCTGAATGGGAACAACCTGATCCTATACCGTGGCAGGCTATTATGGGCCGAGATGGCGATATCTATGAAACCTATGATGCGTTCATGGATGCTGAGGGGCATCGCGATTGGCCATCCATAGCAGTGTACTTTTACCGTGACGAGTGGATTATGGGGGATATTTACTATCAACAGGCCTTGTTTGAAGAAATTTATAAACATGGATATAACCCAATTATCTTTTTTGGGCAATATGGATCTAACCCTCGCGTAGGCATTCCGAACATGAAACTATCTATGAACTATCTCTTTGGAAAGAATATGTTCCCCTTTGATGTACTCATTAATACTTGTAAGTTCTCCTTCCAATCATTAGGGGCTCAAACTTTGGAGGAGTTAAAGTTACAAGATTGCCCAATCATCCAAGGTTACACCATATATATGGATGAAGAGTCTTGGGCTCAGGACCCGCAAGGTGTTACGCCATTAGATGTGAATTTATCTATATCACAGCCCGAACTCGATGGGGTGATTCAAGGCGGTGTGGTAGCTTGTCAGACGTATGATGAGAATGGGCATTATGTATATTTACCTGTAAAGGAACGGATTGTAGCCGTTGTACAGCGAGCCATTAAATGGTCTAAGTTACGTCATATTCCTGTATCGGAGCGAAAGGTAGCCATTGTTTTACATAACTATCCGCCTAAAAATTCTAATATTGGCTCTGCTGCAGGACTTGATACACCTGAGTCGGTGCTTCGGCTGTTAGAACAGATGAAAGCAGAAGGTTATACGATTGATACGGTACCAGACACAAGCGCAGACTTGATGGACATTGTTACGTCGCATATGACCAATGAACGCTCCATGCTCACCGATGAACTATTAGCCTCTGCAGAGGGGCGCTTGAGTAGTGCTGATTACAAAGCCTATTTTAAAACACTACCAATAGATACACAACAAGCTATGATTGCATCTTGGGGTGAAGCTCCTGGTGATGTATTTGTTTACGACGATGAAGTGATTATACCCGGCTTCTCTAATGGCAATTTATGGATTACAGTACAACCGCCGAGAGGCTTTGGGGAGAATGTATCTGCCATCTATCACGATCCATGTTTGCCACCACCGCATCAATACTTGGCGTTTTATCACTGGGTTCGGAATATCTTTGAAGCAGATGTGGTCATTCATGTAGGCACACATGGATCCTTAGAATGGTTACCCGGCAAGGGCGCCGGACTTAGTGCTAGTTGCTATCCTGAAATCGGTATCTCTAGTTTGCCAAATATTTATCCATACTGGACAACTATCATCGGGGAAGGCATACAAGCAAAACGGCGTAGCTCTGCTTGCTTAGTCGGGCACTTGTCGCCACCGATGACGACAGCAGGACTTTACGATGAGTTCGAAGAATTAGAAGTCTTACTAGATGAGCATAGTCACTTTGAACAGGAACATCCTGAAAGCGTGTCGGAAATTGGAAAAGTCATTCGTGAGAAAGCGATTGCCTGTCATCTTATCGATGAAGAACAAGGGCCTACAATGGATTTAGATTCTATTATTACAGCAGTCCATGAAAAGCTAAGCGATTTGAAACATATGCAAATGCGCAATGGTTTACATATTTTGGGACAAGGTCCTGAAGGTGTTGACTTAGAGGAATATGTTACGGCTATTGTACGGACACCTCAAGGCGATATTGCATCGGGTCTTGAAATACTAGCAGCGGAGATGGGCTATGATTGGTTATATTTAGAGCAGCATGCTGGTGAAACTTCAGATGATGGTACTCGTAATAGTGTAATCATTGATCGCATCTGGCATGAATTGCGTGACTTTGTATCTAATGTCATGCATGATCCAAATTACAAGGTGCCACCTAGTTTGGAGTCTTTGGCTGAGGCTATCCTTTGTGAGTATATTCCTAAATTAGAACAAACTAAGAATGAGATTAGTTCTATTTCTAAGGGACTCCAAGGCCGATATGTAGAGCCAGGTCCTGGTGGGGCTCCATCGAGTGGCCAAGTTGATGTATTACCGACGGGACGTAATTTCTATGGTTTAGATGAGCGTGCATTACCGACAAAGATAGCCTATCAACTAGGCAGAGACTTGGCGAATCAAGTTATACAGGACTATATCGTACATGAACAGCGCTATCCGGAGATGGTTGGCATTATCCTTTGGGCTAGTAGCAATTCTAGAAGTCACGGTCAGTGTTTAGGGGAATTTCTTTATTTATTGGGCGTTCGCCCTAAATGGCAGTCCAATGGTCGCATTTCAGGCCTAGAGGTGATTCCTTTAGAAGAATTA
>JAGZGB010000002.1 GCA_018367495.1 Veillonella sp.
GTGCCAGCGCTCTTGAACAGGCTATTTACAATAGGAAAACTATCCTTGCCGCTGACCCGAATAATACCAACCCCGCCGATGCCGGGCGGCGTCGCAATGGCCGCTATTGTATCATCTATATACATACATATCTCCGTATTTCGATTATCTAGTATTTGCTTTTGTATATGTTCTTCGCCTGTGAAAGTTAAACTAAACTAATCTTTGCATGCGAAGATTAACTTAGGTTAGCTTTCACCATAACCTAAAGAATAAAGGGGGCAGCCCTCAAGCAACCAAGAATATCAGTCACTTGAAAGCTGCACCACTATATTATTTTTTGTACGTAATCACAACGTGACGGAACGGTTCGTCCCCTTCACTGTTAGTAACAACGTTTTTATCCCCTTGAAGGACAGTGTGAATGATTTTACGTTCAAAAGCATTCATCGGTTCTAAGGAAACCTTTTGACGGTTGCGTTTTACCTTAGAAGCCAAGCGTTTCGCGAGATTTACCAATGTTTCTTCTCGACGAGAACGATAATTTTCCACATCTACAACGATATGGCAGTGGCCAGACACATCCTTGTGCGCCACGAGATTTGTTAAGTATTGAATAGCATCCAATGTTTGACCATGTTTACCAATCAAAATACCTAAATCTTCGCCGTGCACTTGGAATGTAATCTTATCTTTAGTCATCATTTTTTCGATAACTACAGTGAGGCCCATTTGTGTAAACATATCATCGAGGAATTGTTTACCTTTTTCAGCAATTTCTTGTTGATCTTCTTTTGAAAGTTCCTTTTTAGAAGGTTTTTCTACAACATCACTTTCAGAAGTTTCAACTGCTGTATCTTGTACTTCTGTTTCACTTGTTGCTACCGGATTGGAAGCAACAGCTACAGATTGTTCTTCTACATGAGCTACTTCTTCTTGCGTAGCAGTTTTAGCTACAGATGTGAAGAATAAGCGAACAACTGCTGGTTTACGACCAATACCCAAGAAGCCATTAGAAGGTTGTTCCAAGACTTTAGTTTCTACCAATTCTTGGCCTTCTGCAGCCAATTGAGCTACACCTTTGGCAATGGCATCTTCAATGGTTTTAGCAGATACATCGATAAATTCCATAATTGCCTCCTACTTAGCGTTCAAATTTTTGTAAATGAAGTGCTGTTGAATCAATTGGAATACGTTAGAAACTACCCAGTAGATAACAAGACCAGATGGGAAGTTCAAGGAAATATAACCAATGAATAGAGGCATAAAGATTGTCATAATCTTTTGTTGTTGTGCAGCTGCACCAGTTGCACCATTACTAGTTTGACGAGACATAACCCATGTGGATAGTGCACTCAAAACTGGCAATATGTACATTGGATCTGGTTCGCCAAGGCTAGGTAACCACAAGAATTGTACAAAGTTTGGATCATAAGGATAGTCTTTCAACGCCCAGTAAATAGCGATCAAGAATGGCATTTGCACCAATAAAGGCAAACAACCAGCCAACGGGTTAACACCCATTTCTTTGTACAATGCACCCATTTCTGATTGAAGTTTTGCAGGATCATTTTTATATTTATCTTGCAATTCTTTCATACGAGGCTGTAATTCTTGCATAGCCTTCATGGATTTAATTTGCTTAACAGTAAGTGGTGCCAAAATCGCTTTAATAACGATTGTTAAAAGGATAATAGCCACACCGTAGCTTGGATAACCTACCATTTGAGTCAATTGGAACGCATAAGTTACCAATGTGCTCATCAAGTCAACGATAGGTTGAAAAATACCACTTAAAAAGTCCATTGTTTCTCCTTTTTCTTACAGTCCGAAACCGTCCTTTGCGCATCTATATATCGTTATGGTATGGTCTAAATTTCATCCATACAGATGCTCAGGTATTTCCAAAACTGTGCTAAATGGTAATGGTGAAAGTTGCTTTCACAAAACACAAAACCAGTCTAATCCCAAATAGATTATGGCACTGGATCGTAGCCACCCTTATGAAAGGGGTGGCAGCGAAGAATGCGTTTTAATCCCATCCAGCTACCTTTCAAAGGACCATATTTTTCGATGGCCTGCAGAGTATATGTGGAACATGTCGGATAATAACGGCAACATCCAGGTTTTAAGGGAGATATGGCAAGCTGATAAAACCTAATTAATAGTCGTAAAAGCGTAGTTATACAGCGTTTCATAGAAACCTCCATATACACAAAAAAGGACCAAAGCCTTCTAACTTGTGGTCCTATTTATTATTTTGTATCAACAATTTGCTTTTTCGCAAGAGATACAAAATTTCCTTTTCCGCTTTTTCGTAGGTAGCGTTTTTCAGAGGGCCACGTCCAACAATTACGATATGATACCCTTCGCGTATGGCATGTTGATTGAGGCGATATACCTCTTTCATAAGACGTCTAGCTCGGTTGCGCTCTACAGCACAACCAACCTTTTTGCCGGTTACAAAACCAATGCGCGTAGATTGCTTCGCCACGGGCATACGATAGAGTACACACATACGGCCTACTTCGTATTTTCCGTGCTTATACACAAGGCGATATTCATTATTGTGCGTCAGTCGTCTTGCTTTTTCGAGGCAATAATCCATATGCATTGTCCTTAAGTCCTAAGAATAGAAAAACTTGGCAGCAGCGCCAAGTTTTTTCTCCTGCCTAACAGCTATTATATTATGCAGATAAGCGTTTTCTGCCTTTTGCACGTCTTCTTTTTAAAACGAGACGGCCACCGATAGTTTTCATGCGTTCACGGAAACCATGGGTACGTTTTCTCCAAAGAGTATTTGGTTGGTAAGTACGTTTCATTAGTAAAACACCTCCTCGTCATTTTGTATTGTTTTACTTATACCATAACAGGGTAATTATAGAGTTAAAACGTAAATTTGTCAATATTTTAGGGCTATTCTGAAAGACTTTTATATAGATTTTACTTAAATCCGATAGAACTTAAAACTGATACTACTTTTATAGGGGGAGGAATAGATGTGGTTTTCTCCCTCCATACGACACGTAAGTCAGTCAAAAATCCACATCTATTCCTTCTCCTAACCCACTCTAATGACTACTATAACACATACCACCAGTATAAAAAGTAGTATCAGTTTTTATAACAAATCTAAAAGTCTTTCAGAATACGGATCTAAGATTAATAAATTTTACCTTTTAACCGCTGGGGTATGAGATGAGAATGATGTTACGTTTCCAGGGGGAGGAATATAGGGCTCCTTCATCGCTCCATACGACACGTAAAGTCGCTCAAAAGGACCCTATATTCTCTCCTTAAGTAAACCCTAATCTCACCTTACACACCACTACACGATGTAAACGTAACATCAATTATTAGCAATACAAGAACTCACATTCTAATCTTTTTATATAAGACAAATTTACCTTTTGATCTCTGGTTAGAAAGAGGGGGCAAGTAGATGCTGTTAATTTCCTCTGACCTCTCTCCCCAATTTTCATTTAAGTTGTGTAGATAACGTTTTATAAACAGGTCTAATGTAGATTGCTAAAAGGTATATCTATTACTTTTCCAGTTGTGTGTATAGAAATTATAAAATTATCTGATTGGAGGAGGGGATTGAAAACTACTTTTTGAGTGACTTACGCGTCGTATGGAGCGATAAAAGTAGTTTTCATTCCTCCCCCAAAAGTAATTGATGAACAAGATATGAGATAGTTACTGGGTTATTAACACTTCTCCTTCAGATAATCAAAAGTTATCCACAGAATAAATGACAAACTAGTGATTTTTTGGTACAATCATACTTGAAATTAGGAAAAAGTATATATTTTTATAAGTTTTTGTTGGATAACTTTTAAGGTTATCCACATTTTTTCTCTTTTAACCTGTGTAATCTATAAAGTCAGTTATTATCTGGTTGGAAGAGAATTTTATTTTCACTTATTCACAGGTTGTGCACAGGTTATTCACAGGAATAACAGGTTTTTCCACAGCTTTTACAAGAGTTATACACATTATTCCTAAAGTTATACACATTTATCGCAATAGTTATACACAAGAGGCACGTCATGCAATCATTTGATTTGAATAATATATGGGAACATATATTGCAAGAGGCGAAAAAGAACATGCAACATTTGCCTGACGCGTTGTACTTGCGCGTCACATCATCGTTGATTCCCATGTCTCTCGAAAGTCATTCGATCCATATAGGGGTCATGCAAACATTTGTTAAAAACTTAATCGATCAGCAGCCACAGATCAGCAAGGCTTTGCAGGATGCTATTACTACGGTTATCGGTTCCCATCGGGATATGGTGTTATTCGATTTCAATCAAGAAAGTGTAGATACTACCTTTGTTGATGAAAGTCTCATCGATGATGCACCTGTAGTGGCACCGCCGATGCCATTACCTCCAGTAGTAGAGGAAAAAAAACAGCAAGACGAGTTCTATAAACCAATCTACCAAGAGCCTGTCTATATCGACCGCACACCAGCACCTGTGGAAATTCCAGATGAACCAATGGTAGCGCCTACTAAAACGACTGAAACTACAACACCTACATTACAATCTGATAATGTACCTGTGGATTTATCCTTATCTAACCTTAATCCAGCATACCGTTTTGATAACTACGTTACAGGCAACGCGAACCGCATTCCATTTGGGGCGGCTCAAAATGTAGCTGAGTTCCCAGGCGGCGACTATAATCCACTCTTTATCTACGGTCCATCAGGTCTAGGTAAAACGCATTTGATGCACGCCATCGGTAATGCCATCAAGGAAAATCATCCACACATGAAGGTTATGTCCATTACGAGCGAAAACTTTATGAACATTTTCGTCGAAACATTGCAACGTAACCAAGGTAAATTATTCCGCAACACATTCCGCAACATCGACGTGCTCATGATTGACGATATTCAGTTCCTTGAAAGTCGTGAAAGTACGAAAACTGAGCTATTTAATACGTTTAATGAGTTATTAAATAACAACAAGCAAATCGTCCTCACCTCTGATACAATGCCAAACGATATGGAGCAGTTCGAAGACCGTCTTCGTTCTCGTTTCCAAGCTGGCTACATTGCTACCATGGAAAATCCAGATTTAGAAACACGAATTGCTATCTTTAGATCTTTGCTGGAACGAGAATATAAGAAAAATCGCGTTATCCGCATCGATAACGACTCCATCAACTACGTGGCGTTACAATTTAGCGAAAATGTCCGGGTGTTGCAAGGTGCTTTCACCAAATTAATCGGCACCGCATCCATCGATCAACGTCTTGAATCTATCGATCTAGAATACACTAAACAAGCCTTGTCTGGCCTCGTTCACACCGAAGAGGTGAACATGGTCACTATTGAAAGCATCCAGAATTTTGTAAGTTCTTATTTCAATATTAAAAAGCAAGACTTGCTCGGTAAGAAGCGTAAGGCACAGTTCGCATTCCCACGGCAAATTGCCATGTATCTATGCCGCGATATGATCAATGAAAGTTATCCGCAAATCGCAGCAGCCTTCTCTCGTGACCATACGACAATTCTCCATGCGTACGATAAAATTACGAAGGAAATTGAACGAAACGAAGAAACTAAGAACATGATTTCTGAAATTAAACAGAAATTAACAACCTGTGGATAACTCTGTGGATATATTGTGCGTAACTTTGTGGATATCCTAAAAACCACACTCTACTGTGAGTATGTGGATAAGTGGTTACAAACTATCAACATAGTTATACACAACCGAGAAATCGCACAATTAGTAGCATCAATTCACTTTTACACATATGAACAGGCCCCTACTATTACTACTACTAAAACTAACAAACAATCAAAAAACCAGTAGAAACAGATCTATCGCAGAATATCTATAGAGCATCTACGGTAGCAAACATAGAAAATTACAAACAAAACAAGAAGTTATTAGTGCTTCTACATTATATGGAAATCATAAAGGAGTTATAAATGCATATTACATTCCCAAAAGCAAATCTCCAAAAAGCAATCAACGTATTGCAAAAGGTATCTCAAAATAAAACAAGTTCCAACTTACCAGGTGCTATCTACATGACAACAAAAAATGGCCAAGTAGAATTGCAAGGTAATGACTTTGAACTCGGTATTCGTTTAACCATCGATGGCGACATCAAAGAACCTGGCACATTAGTTGTAGGTTCCCGTTATTTCCAAGAATTAATTCGCAAATTACCTGGCGATACAATCGAGCTTTACAAACCAGAAGATGGAAATTCTTTAACAATCACATCTGGTTCTTCTGAATTTAACCTCGTAACTTTGCATCCTGATGATTTCTCTTTAGTTGAACAAATTCATGACCAAGATCATGTAAACATCGATAGCTTTGCTATGAAAGAACTCATCGATTTAACAAACTATGCAGCTGCTACTGACGAAGATCGTCCTGTATTTACTGGTGCTCTTCTTGAAATTAAAGAAAACGAAGTCACTATGGTTGCTACTGATACACACCGCATGGCTGTTAAAAAAATTACTATCGATGAGCCAGCAACTACACCAATGCGTGCCATCATTCCTACAAAAACGTTGGCTGAAGTATCTCGTTTGTTACCAACAGATAATCCAGCGATGATCAATATCATTTGGAACCGCACTCAAATCGTGTTCAACTTTGAATCTATTTACATTATTTCTCGTTTAATCGAAGGTACATATCCTGAATATGAAAAGGTAATTCCTTCCCAATTCGATTCTAGTGCTGTTATCGACCGCCGCGAATTCGCTGGTGCTGTTGACCGCGTATCCTTATTGGCTAAAGATATCAGCTATAACGTAATTCGTTATGATTGGGCTGAAAGTAATGTAACATTGTCTACTCAAAATACTGAAATTGGTATGGCAAAAGAAGACGTAGCTGTTGAATTTAAAGGAACTCCTTTCACAATCTCCTTCAATGGTCGCTACATCTCCGACATCTTGCGCCACAGCACAGGCGACAACATCCACTTGTTCTTAAAACAAAACGGGCCTGTTGTCATTCGTCAAGACAATAATCCGAACTATACATACGTAGTAACACCAGTTCGTACGAATGCTTAATGAATTAATATACATATTTTTATTAGGTAATGATGATTAAAAGTCATCGTTACCTAATTCCCATATAGTTATAATTTGTCCACTATAGGAGGACGTTATGAAAGAGCAACAGCAAGTACCCATTCATACGGAGTACATTCAAATTGATCAGTTGTTGAAGTTAGAAGGCATTATCGAAACAGGTGGTCAAATTAAATCCTTTATCGATGAAGGCATCCTTACTTTGAATGGTCAAGTTGTCACAGAAAAGCGCAAGAAATGCCGTGTTGGGGACGTGATTTCTTGCAAAGGTATCGATGTAGATCTAGTGATTACTCAAGAGGAGGCATAATCAGTGAGAATTGACTCACTGCAATTATTTCAGTTTCGTAATTACAAGGATGTACAGATTCAGTTCAATCCGGAGATTATCGTTTTGCACGGTACTAATGGGGCTGGTAAGACGAATATTCTCGAATCGATTTATGTGGGTACCATTGGTAAAAGCCATCGGACCAACGATACATCGGATATGCTCATGTTCAATGCTGAGGAAGCAGGCATTGTTGTTAAGTTCGAGAAAAAGGATACACCTCAAAAGGTAAATATTAAGTTATTCCGCCAAGGCCCTAAGGATATTCGTTTAAATGATACGAAAATATCTCAAAAAGAACTGATTGGTACATTAAATACAGTTATCTTCTGTCCTGAAGATTTACAGCTCATCAAAGGAACGCCGTCAGGACGTAGACGTTTTCTCGATATGGAAATCTCTCAGACGAGTGCTACCTATTATCATCAGTTGATGCAGTATAATCGGTTATTACAGCAGCGCAATGCAATCCTTAAAGAATATAGAGGTAAGCAGAACATTCCTCTTGAAGAATGGGATTTGCAATTAGCAGATATGGCGAGTTTTATCGTAAAGAAACGGTTAGAAAGCTTGAAAAAAATCAATCTTCTCATCGATTTGATGAACCGTAAATTGACGGGTGGCCTCGAGAATTTGACCATTGGTTATGAACAGCCATATATGGATAATGGATCCTTAGAATTTACAAAGGAAGGCTTTTACGAGCGTATTAAAGTAGCGTTGCCGCAGGATCGTCATCGGATGACCACCAGCGTAGGTCCTCATCGCGATGATTTACGATTCTTTTCCGATGCGATGGATTTAAAGAAATTTGGATCCCAAGGACAGCAACGAACGGCTGTATTGTCCTTAAAATTGAGTGAGCTTGAGTTTATTAAGTCCGAGGTTGGGGAATATCCAGTTCTTTTGCTCGATGATGTATTGAGCGAACTTGATGAATCGAGACGAGCGAATTTATTGCAGTTTATTCATAAACGTATTCAAACATTTATTACTACTACAGATATTCACGATTTTAAAGATTTGAAATCGGTTCAATTTATTTCTTGTGAAGGGGGAAAGGTTCAGTATGGACAGCCTTGATCTTTGTTTACCAAAGGCCTTATCAGAACTGAATTTACTGGAACAATATAAATTAAATACCCTCGTTTACAAGTGGCGTGATGTAGTGGGCGATGTCATAGCTGATCATACAAAAATTGTGTCTATCAAGCCGCCAAATATGGTTATTAGTGCAGATAACTCCATGTGGATGCAAGAATTACAGATGCAAAAACGACGTATCATCGAGGCGATAAACAAATATTACCATCAAGAGGTCATCACCGATATTCGCTTTATTATGAAACGTCAAAGCTATGTGAAAGCAAATGCTGATACATCTATTTCATTGCCTGATGAACAGATTATTACAAAACGTATTAATTTTGCAGACATCGTACTTTCAAAAGAAGATGTAGAAGCCATCGATAAATCCTTAGAACAAACGGATAACGAAGAATTACGAGCTGCTTTCAGAAAAGTACAAATTACGTCTAGAAAGCGTGAAATCTATTTAGAACAGCATGGGTATCATCGTTGTAAGCGATGTGGCATGCATATGGAATCTAAAAAAGAAATCTGTCCGACCTGTGAATATGAATTGCATCGCGCTCATATTAAGGACATTAAGTCTGTTATTAGAAAGTATCCATACTTTAAATACAGCGATTGTCAGCAATTTATACAGTGTACCTTCCCAGATTTTGCAGAAGCCATGAGGGAATCCATATACTTTTACTTAGATAAAATTTATAAAGGGTCCATTAATCGCCGTCACATGTTTATGGTGGCTATGCTCATTACTCATAAGAAGCCTGATGAGCTAACGGATCAGCACGTTATTAATTTGTGTAATAAATATCGGTCTAAGTTCCTTGCTGAAGAAGAACAGCGCAAAATTGATGCTCTTAATGGGACATTAGAAAAGTAGAGGAGGAATTCCTATGTACGTTCATATTGGTGATACTGTTTCCGTGCCTATTGAATCTATTATTACGATGGTGCACGCCAAGGGTGGAAAATCACATAAAAGTCCTATTCATAACTATGAAAGCTTAGAGTATATCGCCATGGTACCAGAGGAGCAGATCAAGACCTATGTGGTCACTGATGATTGCGTTTATGGATCTGGTATTAGTATTAAGACTTTAATGAGACGAATTGACGAGTTTTATAGTATAATAAAGAGATAAGATTTATTCTGTACATGTGTTGTAACATTTCAATCCAGTACAGTGTGATAGATTGTTAGGAGGAGTTTGTTTCATGCCTGAAGAAAATTATGGCGCTCAGAATATACAGGTTCTCGAGGGTCTTGACGCGGTACGTAAACGCCCTGGTATGTACATTGGTAGTACGTCCATTCGCGGTTTACATCACCTCGTTTATGAAGTAGTAGATAACTCTGTTGACGAAGCGCTCGCAGGTTACGCTACACATATCGAAGTATCCATTAATAAAGATAACAGTATTACTGTTGTCGATGATGGTCGTGGTATCCCTACAGGGATGCATGAATCCGGTATGTCTGCAGTAGAGTTAGTATTAACAAAATTGCATGCTGGCGGTAAATTTGGCGGTGGCGGTTACAAGGTTTCTGGTGGCCTTCACGGCGTAGGTATTTCCGTAGTAAATGCGTTGAGTGAATGGACTAAGGTTCAAGTAGCTCAAAATGGTATCGTTCAAGAGATTTCCTTTGCTCGTGGTCATAAAACTTCTGAGTTACATGAAATCGGTAAAGCAGAAGGTACTGGTACTACAGTTATCTTCAAGCCAGATGCTGAAATTTTCGAAACTACTATATTCAACTTTGATACATTAAAAATTCGTTTACAAGAATTGGCATTCCTTAATAAAGGTCTTCGCATTACATTGAGCGACTTGCGCCAAGAGGAACCGCGTATTGAAAGCTTCCACTACGAAGGTGGTTTAAGTTCTTTCATTGCCTTCTTGAACGAAAATAAAGAAGTGGTAAACCCTACTGTTATCGATATTGAAAATACAAAAGACGACGTAGTTGTAGACGTAGCATTGCAATATAACGATAGCTACAGTGAAAATTTGTTGTCTTTCGTAAATAATATCAATACTGTTGACGGTGGTACTCACCTTTCTGGTTTCCGTGCTGCTTTGACTCGTACCCTCAATGATTATGGCCGTAAATCTGGCTTGATCAAGGAAAATGAGTCCAACCTTTCCGGTGAAGACGTACGTGAAGGTTTGACAGCTGTTGTATCTGTAAAAGTATTGGAGCCTCAATTTGAAGGTCAAACAAAAACTAAACTTGGCAATAGTGAAGTTAAAGGTATTACAGATGTTATCGTATCTGATGGTCTTAGAACATTCTTTGAAGAACATCCTCAAGATGCGAAGAAAATCATCGAAAAAGCAACTATGGCAAGTCGTGCTCGTGAAGCAGCTCGTAAAGCTCGCGACTTAACTCGCCGTAAAAATGCGTTAGAAGTATCTAGCCTTCCTGGTAAATTAGCAGATTGTTCCGAAAAAGATACATCTATGACTGAAATTTACCTAGTCGAAGGTGACTCTGCGGGTGGTTCTGCTAAACAAGGTCGTGACCGTCGTTACCAAGCGATTTTGCCATTGCGTGGTAAGATCCTTAACGTAGAAAAAGCACGCCTTGATAAGATTTTAGCGAATAACGAAATTCGATCCATGATTACTGCATTTGGTACTGGTATTGGTGAAGAATTTGATATTACCAAATCCCGTTATAACAAGATTATTATCATGACAGATGCGGACGTTGACGGTGCTCATATCCGTACCTTGTTATTAACATTCTTCTACCGCTATATGAAACCATTGGTAGAGGAAGGTCATATTTACATTGCACAACCACCTTTGTACCAAATTAAGAAGGGTAAATCCCACTGGTATGTATACTCTGATGCAGAGCTTACAGCTAAACTTGATGAAGTAGGCCGCGATGGTATTACAATTCAACGTTACAAAGGTTTAGGTGAAATGAACCCTGAACAATTATGGGAAACTACAATGAATCCTGAAAATCGTACGATTTTACAAGTTAGCTTAGAAGATTCCATTGAAGCTGACAAAATCTTTACCGTTCTCATGGGTGATAAAGTAGAACCTCGTCGTAAATTTATTGAAGATAACGCAAAATATGTGCGTAATCTAGATTTGTAAGAGGTGAACCATGGATAATAATCAAAATAATAATGTAGAGTTTACCTCTAATAAAGATCAACATTTAAAGCGTTCCTTAAAAGCACGTCATATGAATATGATTGCTCTTGGTGGTGCTATCGGTACTGGCTTATTTGTAGCTGGTGGTGAAGTAGTAAGTACTGCAGGCCCTGGTGGTGCTCTTGTAGCATATGGACTGATTGGTCTTATGGTTTACTTCCTCATGACATCTCTTGGAGAAATGGCTACGTACTTACCGATTCCTGGTTCATTCGGTACTTATGCAAAACGGTATGTAGATCCTGCTTTTGGTTTTGCATTAGGTTGGAACTATTGGTTTAACTGGGCTATTACATTGGCTGCTGAAGTATTAGCAGGGGCTCTTATCATGAAATATTGGTTCCCAGATGTGCCTGCTATTGTATGGTCTGCCTTGTTTTTGCTCGTTTTATTCGGCTTGAACTATTTATCGACTCGTTCCTTTGGTGAAAGTGAATATGTATTCTCTAGCATCAAGGTTATTACCGTATTCGTATTCCTGTTCTGTGGCTTTATGCTTATCTTTGGCATTGGAGGCACATCTCCAGGATTTGCGAACTGGACAGTAGGGGAAGCACCATTCGTAGGTGGTTGGGAATCTATCCTCGCTATCTTCATGGTGGCTGGTTTCTCATTCCAAGGTACTGAGCTTATCGGTGTAGCCGCTGGTGAAGCAGAAAATCCAGAAAAGAATGTGCCAAAGGCGATTAATTCTATTTTCTGGCGTATATTATTGTTCTATATTGGTGCTTTCATAGTTATTGGTTTCTTAATTCCTTATACTGATCCAAATTTATTGAATTCTAGTGTAGAGAATGTATCTATTTCTCCATTTACACTCGTATTTGACCGATTTGGTTTTGCTTTTGCTGCTAGCTTTATCAATGCTATCATCTTAACGGCAGTACTTAGTGCTGGTAACTCTGGTCTTTATTCTTCTACTCGTATGCTATATGCACTTGCTAAAGAAGGTCAAGCACCAAAAATCTTCACTAAGCTTAATAAACATGGTGTTCCAGTGCCAGCGCTAATTTTAACTACAGCAATCGGTTTATTTGCATTCCTTACAAGCTTTATCGGCGAAGGTACTGCATATACTTGGATTGTTAATATTTCTGGTCTTTGCGGTTTTATAGCATGGGTTGGTATCGCTGTTTCTCACTATCGCTTCCGTCGTGCCTTCATTGCACAAGGTAGAGATCTTAAAGAATTACCTTACAAAGCGTGGTTGTTCCCAATTGGCCCAATCTTGGCGTTCATTCTTTGCATCATCATCATTGCTGGTCAAAACTACTCCGCTTTCACAGGCGATACAATCGACTGGTATGGCGTATCCGTTGCGTACATCGGATTGCCAATCTTCTTCGCAGTATACTTAGGTTACAAATATATCAAGAAAACAAAACTTGTTCCATTGAAAGAGGTTAACCTAGACCGCGATTTTGATCGATAAAAACATATAATTAGACCTGTTCATTATTAATGTAGTGAACAGGTCTTTTTTTGTGATTGTATTTCTGTGAAAGCCTTGCTATAATAAATCAAAATATATTGTAGTCAATTAGAAAGGATACAATTATGATTATTACTACAACTATGCATATTGAAAATAAACCAGTTCAAGAATATAAAGGTATCGTATTTGGTGAGGTCGTAGAAGGCCGTAACTTTGTGAAAGACTTTATGTCTGGCATTCGGGACATCGTTGGTGGCCGTAGTGGCAGCTATGAAAATTCTTTGATGAATGCACGACAAGCAGCTCTTGATGAAATGTCTCAACGCGCTTCTAAAATGGGTGCTAATGCTGTTATCGGTGTATCCTTCCAATACAGTACAGTAGGTGCAGAAAATGGCATGCTCATGGTCACATGCAATGGGACGGCCGTTGTAGTTTAATAAATAATAGACTACGTTAGATATTACTGTTTATATAATAATAAGGAAAATAAGTAAGTTGCAATGTATTCATGCGACTAAAAAAACAGCAGGGTGCTAGCCCTGCTGTTTTTTATTTTATCTTATACCATGTTGCGTACATGACTGGTAATACGATAAGTGTTAGCACTGTTGCCACTAGTAAGCCGCCGCTAAAGGCGATAGCAAGTGGGCTCCAGAATACAGATCCCATAAGAGGAATCATGCCTAAAATCGCTGCGATAGCGGTGAGCATGATAGGACGGAAACGAAGTGTAGCGGAGTTGATAATCGCTTCAAGTGGTTTTTGTCCTTCTGCTTTATGGATTTCAATTTGGTCTAACAAGATAATGGAGTTACGGATGATCATGCCCGAAAGGGCGATGATACCTAGAATAGCCATAAAGCCTAATGGTGTTCTCGTAATATTGAGAGCTAATACGACGCCGATTAATCCAAGAGGCGCTGTGAGCAAAGCCATAATCATGAGAGCAATACGCTTTAATTGGAACATGAGGATTGTCATGATCACAAAGAGCATAATTGGCATTGGTGTTGCTAGATTTTGTACAGCTGTAACGCTCTTTTCAGCGGCTCCATCAAGTTCAATGGTATAGCCTGTAGGCAATGAATCGCGAATGTCTTGTAAGGATTTATAAACTTCTTTTGTTTTCGCATTGCCTAAGACACCGGCTTTTACATTGGCATGAATGCTGATGGTTGGCATCATGTTGCGATGCCAGATGATACCATCTTCTTGTGTCATGGTAATAGTTGCAATTTGGCTAAGCGGTACATAGGAACCATTACCTGTTTGTATTGGTAAGGAGGAAAGAGCACTTAAGTTGTGTTGTTCATTGTCTCCTAAACGGAATGTAACAGGGATAGTTTGGTTACCTTCGTAGTACTCACCAGATTTTGTACCTGATAATAGACTTTGTAAATGTAAAGATACAGCGTAGCTATCGATGCCGAGTAATCGAGCTTTGTTAGGGTCGATATGAACATTGGCTACTGGTTCCGTATCTGGCCAGTCAAAGGCAATATTCTGTAAATCCCTGTCACCTTGCATTTTGCTTTTTACTTGGTTCGCAATGTCTTTTACCACCTTTTGATCAGGACCTGCTACGCGGAGCATCACTGGATATTTAGATGGTGGCCCAATTTGTACAAATTGAGCATTTACGAGGGCTGAAGGAAATTCTTCATTTAAATAAGAAGTTAATTCACCATAGAGTTTATCTCGATCCTCTAAGGATTTTGTAACGATAACGTACTGCAAGAAGTTATTTCGTTGCAACTCAGGTTCCAAGGTGAGAACGAAACGCGGAGAACCTTGTCCTATATAGGATGTAAAGGTCGAAATGTGTTCGTTACCTTGTAAATGTTCATCGATGATTTTTGCTTGATTTGCAGTGTATTCAATAGATGAACTTTGAGGAAATTGCATGGATACGATGATTTCATTACGCGTTGATGATGGGAAAAATTCCTGCTTGATCAATGGTAGTGAAAGTAGGGATAATACAAAGGCACCTAATGTGATGAGTAATACTACCTTATGATGTCCTAAAGCCCAATGTAACAGTCTTTCAAATTTATCATAGAATGTAACATTGAGATTGTGCATGATATGGTCTCGTTTGGTCCATTCGGATTCAGGTTTTGGAGCCTTATTTTCTATGATTTTATAGCCGAGAACAGGGCTGACGAGAACAGAGGCGAACCAAGATAGGATGAGAGCCATAAATACAACGATGGATAGAGATTTTGTAAACTCTGCTACCATACCTTGCGCTAATGCTAATGGCAAGAAGCCAGCACAGGTAATGAGCGTACCAGATAGCATAGGGAATGCTGTTGATTGGTAAGCGAAGGTAGCAGATCTAAAGTGACCCCAACCTTCTTCGAGCTTAACGCTCATCATTTCTACTACGATGATGGCATCATCTACGAGAAGGCCTAGCGACAAGATAAGAGCACCAAGGCTAACCTTGTGCAAATAGATTCCGCTTTCATACATTAAGATGAATGTGGTAGACACAACGACTGGAATGGTAAGGGCTACAACAACCCCTGTTCGCAAGCCAAGAGATGCAAAGCTTACGAGCAATACGATGGCGATGGCTTCAAATAGAGATTGAGAGAAATCGCCAATGGATTCCTTAACAATATGTGGCTGATTTGATACTTGATTAAGTTCAAGGCCTGCAGGAATAGTTTTCTTCAATTCTGCTAGCTTTTTATCGATGGCTTCACCAAATTCCACATTATTACCACCTGCATCCATGGAGATAGCGATGCCTATAGCTGGCTTACCTTCATAGTAGAACTGAGGATTACTAGGATCTTGATAAGTCATGGTTACATCAGCTATGTCGCCAAGGCGCAAGGTTTGATTATTAATGCGAATCGGCATATCTTGTACGGCTTGAGGACTATCGAATAGACCGTTTACTCGAAGATATACATTATTTGTATCCGTTGTAATCATACCAGCTGGCACCATCATACTTTGCTGTTTGATAGCTGTTAACAGCTGTTGTGTACTAATTTTATAGGATGCTAGTTTATCCTTATTAATCGTTACATTAAGGGTTTGTTGTTGAACCCCAATAAGGCTGATTTTCTTAACATTAGGGACAGATAAAAGCTGACGTTTTAAGTCTTCCGCTTGTTGACGCTTTTCTTCATAAGAAAATTCATCACCGCTAATGGCGTAAATAATGCCGTATACATCATCGAATCTATCATTGATGGTCGGTCCTTGAACACCCTGAGGTAATGATTTCCATTCGTCGTTAATCATGTTCCGCGCTTCTTCCCAAGCGGGACGGATTTTATCAGATGGTAGGTTTTCTTTCAGATTAATATAAATAACTGATTTGCTGCCATCTGTGAAAGATTTTGTATAATCGACGCCTGGAAGGTCGCGCAGTTTTTCTTCTAATTTGTCCGTTACCTGATCCGACATTTCTTGTGGGGAAGCCCCTGGCCAAGCAACGCCGACAACCATGGTGCGCATCGTAAAGTCTGGGTCTTCCATACGTCCCATGTGGTTGTAGGAAAAGATACCAAAGGTGAGTAGCACAGCCATGAAGTAGTAGATAATGGACTTGTGTTTAAGGGCCCATTCGGCTAAGTTAAATTGTTTCATTGACTAACCGCCGTCCCTTCTTGTAATTGTTGAGTGCCTGCGGTGATGACAATGTCGCCCTTAGCTAAACCAGATGTAACGATGACAGAGTTTTTACCGAACTCACCAGTCTTAATAGGAACGAGATGAGCCTTCTTATCGCGGATAATATATACTGCATTATTGCCGTTAGAGTCTTTTACAAGAGCCGTCAATGGAATAGAAATATTGGTACTATCTGTGGTAGATAGATTTGCATTGACAGTCATGCCTAGTTGTACCTCTTTAGGTGGATTTTGTAAGGTAATTTTTACGGTATACGTTCTTGCTACAGGATCAGGAACTGGTGAAATTTCACGCACAACGCCTTGAACCTTTACATCTGGCAACGCCCAGAATGTTATATTGGCAGGGCTGCCCACATGAACCTTGGTCAACTCTTGTTCAGGAAGAGCAATGACTGCTTCTGGGTCGTGACCGGCCGCTAAGGTGCCAACGCTTTGACCGGCTGCTACGACTTGGCCTGCTTCAATATTGAAAGCAGTAATAATACCTGTATCAGGAGCCGTTAAATTGGTATAGCTATTTTGATTACTACTCAAGTTGAGACTGGCTTGTGCTTGTTGTAATTGAGCAGACGTTGCATTCAATTGGTTTTCTGCTTGGTCTAATTGCAATTTACTAATTGCTTGTTGTGCGTAGAGCTCTCGATATCGTTTTGCGTTAGTTTCTGCTAATTCATAGGCCGATTGAGCAGCTTTCACAGCACCCTCAGCATTTTGTACTTGAGCTGATGTATCTGAACCATTGATTTGAGCAATGACTTGGCCTGCTTGTACAGTATCACCGACATTGACAAATTTGTTGATGACGCGACCTCCAATTTGAAATGCCAAGTTCGTTTCCGTTTTATTATGGATAGTGCCTGCATAGCCAGCACTAGTAGTACCAGATTCTTCACCGATGGTGATGGTGCGCACCTTGAGGCTAGTATCCTCAGATTGCTTTTCAGATCCGCAACCACTGATTATAGCAGTCCCTATTAAAAGGGCTCCTATGGTTGCTATGACTTTTTGATTCATAGAATCTCTCCTTTATACCACACATAAGCCCTATGACACACAACTACATATAGGTAACATTTATAGGACTTTATATTTTATGAGAATAGATCTAATTTAGATATTGGAGTTATTTTAGATAATAGCTCTATTAGGTCTAATTATATATTTTATACAATTTAATAATACTATATTTATATATAAACTGCTAGCCTATATGCTTAAAATATAAGAATTATCTATTTATTTTTCAGATTTAGATATATTGAAAGATATATATTTGTAGAAATGGATTATTTTCTGACAAGGATTAAGGGATACAAAAAAAGTGAGTCCTCCACAGGAGAACTCACTCTTTATAAATCTACAATGCTCATAAGTCTACAAGCTAGTAGGTATTAATCTTTTTCTTCTGTTTCTTGTACTACGATAGGTTCTTCATAGGTTACAAGAATCTTATCAATACGAGTATTATCCATATCTACCACTTCAAAGGTATAGCCATTCCATTTTGCTTTGTCTAATTCTTTTGGAATGCGACCAAAGAGAACGTTTAATAGACCGCCCATCGTTTTGTACAAGTCTTTTTCTTCACCTGGTAATTCTTCATCGATGTGGAAGAATTCTTTGAATTCGTCTACGTCGAGAAGGCCATCTACAAGCCAGGAACCATCTTCACGTTCGACAATTTTATTTTCTTCTTCCTTGATTTCTTCTTCACCGGAAGGCATGAGACCTACGATTTCTTCCATTATGTCATGTAAGGTTACAAGACCACTGAAACCACCGTACTCGTCGAGAACGATTGTTTCGTGAACGCCTTCTGTACGGAGTACATTCAACAATTTCATGAGAGTAATGGATTCTGGAATGAGTAATGGTTCTTTCAAACAAGACTCAATAATATCATGAATAGAGCGTTCGCTAGGACGTTGCATGATCTGTACCAATACGTCAGATACAGTAACGAGACCCTTTAGTTCATCCAAGGAATCAGTACCTACAGGAATGCGATAATGGTTAGCATTTTTGAGGACTTCCATAATTTCATCCTCTGTGCCATTAAGATCAATCCATTTGAGCTGTGTACGAGGTGTCATGATGTCGCCAGCATTCATATCTGCTAGGTGGAAGATATTTTCTACGAGAATAGGTTCCTCTTCTTCGTAAGCACCCATGGCAACACCTTCGGTGAGCATCTTGTTGATTTCAGACTCTGTAACAGGCGCCTCTTCTTTCACAGTTACGCCTAGTAATTTTAAAAGGAATTCTGTAGAAATACCGAGGAAGCTAACGATAGGTTTCAATGCTACAGATAACCAGTAAATCGGTTTAGATACTACAACGGCAATGCTTTCAGGACTATTTAAAGCCAATCGTTTTGGCACAAGTTCGCCAATAACGAGGGATAAATAGGTGATGATAGCAACGATGAGTAAGGAACTAATCGATGCTGCATAGGGCTCAATACTTGGAATATTAGCTACTAAAATCTCTTCTAATGGACCAGAGAAGGTCGCACCAGAATACAAACCTGTTAAAATACCAACGAGAGTAATACCAATTTGAATAGTAGAAAACATGTTATTTGGATTCTCTGCTAATTCAAAGGCTTTTTTAGCACGCTCGTTGCCTGCTTCGGCCATTTCCTCTAATTTTCGTTTCTTCGCATTGACGATGGCCAATTCTGTCATAGAGAACAAGCCGTTGGCGATAATTAATACGATGATAATTATAAAATCTAAGGTCAGATCACTGTCCATGTAAATAGATACTCCTTTTATATAATTCTGCACATGAGAATATTAAAATATTACTCTTTAGTATACCATATTAGCATCAATAAATGTTTGTATACAATAAAAGCACCCAAAAGGGTACTTTTGTTATATACTATAGGTGTTACCGCCCCAGACTGGTAACAGGAAGGGGGTGTATTAAAATGCTAGAAATATTTATTTCCTTCACAGTATCTATCATAGCAAGTATAATAAGTTATTATATTTGCAAGTGGCTAGATAGATATTAGGCCGGTAACTAGCACAAAAAGAGGAGGGCTGCCACCCTCCTCTTTTGTTTTGCATGCATTAAAATGCTTACAAAATATTTATTTCCTTTATCTATTATTATATTACACAATTTACTATTATTTGTAAATAATACTAGATACATATAATATATAAGATATGACTAGTCATTACCAATAGGATGGCTTATATAAGATAGATAATTATATTAATAGGAACTACATATGACAAGTGAACAGGAATGGGAACAGGTTTTACAAATAAAAACAGCCGGCCGCGATGATAGTCGGTCTGATACGGAGCATCATCCTTATGAGCCTACGGATTATTGCGTCCTAGAGCGCTTGGCGAATATCGGTTATATTCGCAAGAAACATACCCTTATCGACTATGGCAGTGGTAAGGGTCGTGTCAGTATTTTTATGGCTTACCAAACGGGCTGTCATTCCATCGGTATTGAATACGATGAACGATTGTATGAAAAGGCTCTTATTAATAGTGAAAGCCCAGCTGCTCGCAACCGTGTAAGTTTTGTTCATGGTGATGCGGCGCTTTATAAATTACCAGATCAAGCAGATTGTTGTTTTTTCTTTAATCCCTTTGCACTTCATACGATTAAGCGAGTCTTAGGAAACATCTTTGATTCTCTGTATCATCATCCTCGTGAAATTAAGCTTTTTTTCTACTACGTAAATGAAGAGGTAGAAAACTTCTTAAATAATCATGTGCGATTGGAACAAGAAGAACCCATTGATTGTAGTGATCTCTTTGAAGAAAGCGATACAAAGGAACGAATCTTAGTGTATTCAGTTAATTTATTTTAGTGTATTGATTATTAAGGAAAAAGCAGATAAATTCTGCTATAATAATATATTAGAGATTATAAAATCAATTCTTGTTTTATGGTTCTATACATTGATTCGTATACGCTAAAGTAGTGAATAGGGATGAGTGTATTGACGACTGGAGGTACGCATGGAAATCATCGATACAGCATTGATTGAACGTATTCGTAAGGCCTTAATTAAGCGATATGATCGAGATCAACAGATTCAACAAATGATTGAAGAAATCGGTGCTGAAGAGGGTCTCAATGAGTCCGAATTAGCTATTGTCTACCAAGCATATTTAGAGGTTAAGGAACGGATATACTACACATCTTCTCTCGTTGATTTATGGAATCAAATTGAAGAGGTTCAAAAAAGAATGTCTATGCTACATACCTATGATTCTCTTGAACAGGATTTATTTGGCGATGTATTAGGCGATTGTAAAGACGATAAAGACGATAGCATTATTTATGATAAATCCTATATTGGCAAGGGTGCTAGCCATAATAATGATTTGTACGCTATGGAACAGGTGCAATTATCCGATATTCCTGTACAACATGATTCTACAATGGGTATGAATCATATTAAGTTGAATGAATTACATTCTATGGGTGGGCTTTTTACAGGTTCTGGTGAAAGCTCTCATCATAAAGTATCTAATTTTGATGAAGATGTAGTAGAGCGTATGGATGTTAATTCTTTAGATGGTGTGGAAAGTTTAGAAGTTCATCATTTGGATGAAGAAAATAAACATAAATCCTCAGATGATGTACTCAATGACGATATTGATAAGGATGAAGATGACATAACTTCTATTGATCCGTATACAGCGGTAAATGCTTTGTTATTTGGCAAATCTGGTTTGGATTCTGATAAATCTAATAAGAAGATGGAAAAGCTTCTTAGAAAACAATTGAAACGCGTAGATGATGAATGGGCGCGTATCAATGGGACTGATGTTAAGTCTAAAAAATCCAAAGAAGATAAGAAATCTAAAGAGGGAAAAAAATCTAAGGACGAAAAGAAGTGTAAAGAGGATAAAAAAGGCAAAAAAAATAAAAAGTCTAAAAACTCTAAGGAAGATAAATATTCTAAATCCGAAGATAAGTTAAAGAAAAAGAAAGACAAGAAAAAAGATAAGAAGAAGGATAAAAAATCCAAAAAGGATGAATCCGAAAAAAAGCAAAAACGATAGTTTCTGTATGGAATAGTAAGGGCTATAAGAAGGCTCAGGAGAGTACTAGTGCTAAGAAATTGGCAAGTACTGGGACTATCGACCGTGGATGCGGTAAATGTAAACGGTGTAAGGGGCCTAAATGTAAGAAATATCCAACATAATCCTAAATAGGATAGTTTGTAAGGGTTATAAAATCTAAACTGTGTTTAGAATGATTAAAATTTGGGCAGTATAGAATGTAGTTTTGTTACATATCATTATAGTTTAAGGACAGAACAGTTAGGGGTTAATGATGAACCGATGGCAACGATTATTTGAAGGAATAAAGACGGAGATAAAGGTATTTATCTTTTTCTCTGCTTTATTGACTGCATTTAGAATCGTGTTTCTTGCAGTATTTCAATCACAACTAGCTTCAGTGACGATGGAGAATATCCTTACGTCCTTATGGCTAGGCTTTAGATTGAGTCTCAAGACCGTCGGTTCTTTGTGTTTACTAGGCTTTTTAGGAGGCACATTGGTGCATACCTTTCTACCAAAATGGCCATCTTTGCGTATTAAACAGGTTATATATTCCATTGCCACTGTATTATTAACATTCTTATTCTTGGGACGTATTCCGTTCTATAAGATTTTTAATTCTTCTTATAATGCGATGCTCATCAATGGTAAGAACGATGATATCGGTGCCATTATTAATACAGCCATCAATGAATATAACGCATTGATGTACATCATTGGTGCTGTTGTATTGAGCGCAGCGCTTTGTTGGTTCCTCGTCAAATTTTTGGCGTGGGGTACAAAGAAATATAGTGATTATACTAATACTCAATTAGGTTGTAACACTTGGTATCCTAAGACGAAGAAAACGCAATGGATCACAGGTATTGGATTGACTGTAGTTATCGGTGTATTAGGTTTGTTCTTTAGATTTGGTGGCGCTTTTAACTATACGAATTCCATCAACTGGGAAAGTGCGGCGCGCCTCAGTTCTAATTTATTAAATGAAACTATCCTCGATGATGTGCAGGCACTTTATCGCGTTAAAAGCATCGCTAAACGTGCTGCAGATCTAGAGGTTATCAATTTAACGCCTCAAGAATTGAGCGAAAAGATTAGTGCTGTTGGTGGTTCATATAATGGTAAAGATTTTGATGGTTCTTTCACAAGAACTATTACAACCCAACGTTTAGCGGAGCAACCGCAGTCCATTAATATCGTTCTTGGTGAATCCTATGGTTTGTGGCCATTCCTCGCTGAATACAATGAACCTGGTGCGTATCTCGTTGAACAAGGTCGTAAATATGCTGCTAGCCCTCAAGCGATGGGCACACAGCTAGCGCTTGCTCAAGGTACAGGTACCATGCCAGCTATCAATGGTTTATTAACTGGTATGCCTGATACAGGTCTATATCCGAACTACGAAGGTGAAAGCTTCAAACAACCGTATGGCTTAGGCATTGGTTCTGTTATGAAAAAACTAGGCTATAAAACAGTATTCTGGTATGGCGGTTTTAGTACATGGCAAAATGTTAAGAACTTTGCTCTATCTCAAGGTTTTGATGAATTCCATGATGCTTCTGAAATGCCAAGTGATGAAAGTAATGCGTGGGGCGTAGCGGATAAGGATATGTTTAAAGCGATTTCCGCGTACATGGATCAACATAGAGGGGAAAAAATCCTCAATGTAATCATGACAACCTCTAATCATCCTCCATATAGCGTTAACGTTGCTAAAGAGGGCTACGATGTGGACAAGGTAAAAGGCCATTTGCCTGATACAATCGCTGAAACTGATAAAGAATTGAACGAAATGGGTCATGTTTGGTATGCAGACCATGTAATGGGTGAATATATCGCTAGGGAAGAAAAAGCAGATCCATCGGCACTCTTTGTTATTACTGGTGACCATAGCGAACGCTTTACCTTTGCTCGTGAAGTAGGTCCTAATGTGGCGTCTACGATTCCAATTATCTTCTATGGTCGTGGTATTCATAAAGATTGGCTTGCTCCTAATGCCTTTGGTATGAGTATTCAAATTATTCCAACATTGGCAGAACTTGTGGGACACCCTGGTCAAACCTATGAAGCCATGGTGCCAAGCTTGTTTACACAAGAAAAATTCGTCTTTAATCATAGACTTTATTTAGATAATAGTGGAAAACTTATGGACCAAGGCACAAATATGCCTCAAGCCTATAGTGATATGATTAAAAACATGCGTGAACTAGCGGCATGGCGGATTAAACATGGGAATGTTATACAGTAATTGTAAATAATATATAGAATTAGTAATTGGGAGTTTTTCTATTTATGAATGCATCTAGTTTTTCTTATGAAAAATTCTTTCATGGTCATTCAGTTATGTTTATTGTTCCTCACGAAGATGATGAGATTAATATGGCTGGTGCCACTATATATGGGGCGATACAAGAAGGGCTAGAGGTATATGTAGTTTTTCTTACAAATGGTGATTATGAATATACTTTTGATGTGCGATGTAATGAGACATATCAGATGGCTAAAGAAATTGGATTACCTCAAGAGAATATCATTTTCTTAGGATTTGGCGATTTTATTGGTCATGAAATCATTTATAATAAATCGGCAGTTATTACGAGTCATGCTAATCATAATCAAACATATGGAGCTGATTTTGATAGTTTAGTAATGTCTAAGCCTAAACAATATTCTTGGAATGGTATTGTAGAATCTGTGATTGATGTAATCTTATATTTTAAACCAGATACAATTATAGCTACGGATTATGATACTCATGTAGACCACAGATTATGTGCATTTGCAGTTGAAAGTGCAATGGAATGGATTATAAAACATACTGAGTTTAGACTTCAATTTTTAAAAGGTTTTGCTTATGCTACAGGCTATGAAACGATAGATGATTACTATAATAATCATCTATTATCTACTGTAATAAATAAAAAAGCATTACCAACTGATGAATTTAGTACAGGGAATCCAACTTTATCCTGGATACATCGTCTAAGAATTTCGGTTCCTCAAGCATGTCGAGAAAAGAAATTAATACAAAATCCTATTTTTAAGGCTATGGCGTCTCATGTGAGTCAACAAGGGTATAAACGTGGTTCTCGACTTATTAATGGTGATCAAGTATTTTGGAAAAGAAGAACTGATAATATAGCTTTACATGCTGATATAACAGTTTCATCTGGGAATGCTAACTATCTTAATGACTTTTTACGTTTTAACACTGTAGATGTCAAATCTAATGTATATGATGCAAATAACTATATGTGGATGCCATCAGTAGATGATACAGAACGTAAGGTTCATATTTCTTTTACAAAAACTACCCAAATACAGGTAATTCAGTTATTTGGTAGTGTACATAAGTCTCATGAATTATGCTCTATTCGTATTGAAACTAGTGCTGGTAAACATGTGCAACTAGATGAAATTATTCATATGGGGCAGGGTATATCTTATATTTTTGATAAACCATTATTTTTAGAGTGGATTGATATATATATAGATAAACAATGTTTGGGATTATCTGAAATAGAATTATATAGTAGTAATAGTGATATATATGATTATTGTCATATATTAGCAGATAATCACTTTATGTATGATTGGGTTGTATATCCTGGTGAAAAAATTCCAATGATTACGCCTTATATTGAAAGTTTTAGAGAAGATATGACTACATATGGTAAAACAAGACGAAAAAATTCTTATAGGTGGCTAATTAATGGTAAATATGTAGATGATTGTGCATTACAGAGTACAATTGAGCGAGAGTTAAGTACTAGTCCATTACAATTACGATTAGAGTCTAGTGATGGATCAGTTTTTTGTGAGTCTACGATTCGTAAGGGCAGTTTTAAAGATTGGTGTTCTTTGAAATGGAATCAATTACAAGATAAATTGGCTTATGTAAGGGTTAAATCGAAATATAAACAGGGATATAAAGCGGCACAGGCATATAAACAAGAAGGTATATAATTATGGAGAATCAGAATAGACCATTAGTATCAATTGTTATTCCTGTGTACAAAGCTGAAGAATATATTGGTAAATGTATCGAAAGTTTACTACATCAAACATATAGTAATTTACAAATTATTTTAATTGAAGATGGATCACCCGATTCCAGTGGGCGTATTTGTGATGATTATGCTGTTAAGGATAATAGAATTAACGTTATCCATCATAAACAGAATATGGGTGTTAGTAAGACGCGTAATGATGGACTTGCTATCGTAAAAGGTGAATACATTGCCTTTGTAGATGGTGATGATTACGTAGCACCGACTATGATAGAAGATTGCTTATCAACAATTAATGAGAAACAAGTAGATGTAGTTGTTTTTGATATCGCTGTTGTAGAAAATGGCAAGACAAGTCCACGACATATGGATGAACGTTATTTCAGAGATATTAAAAGTGCATATACCGCTTTGATTGAGGATAAAATTCCAAATTATTTATGTAATAAATTTTTTAAAGCAAATGCGTGGAAAGAAATTCGATTAAAAGAGAATACAGATTTTGAAGATCTCATGATAATGCCTTTGGTCTTTAAGAATCTTTCATCTGTATACTATTTACAGAAACCACTCTATTTTTATAACTGTGATAATGAAAACTCTATTACTAGCAATTGGAGTGCAAAGAGTAAATATGGATTATTTTGTTCCTATTTATATCGTCAACCATTAGCTGAGGAACTAGGTATGACAGACTTTGTGCGATACTGTCGTCATAGAGCCATTCGCAGTGCTGTTGGGGGAATTGGTTTTAACTTAGCAAAACCAGAATTACAAGAAAAACAGGTAGAGCATATGCTAGAGTATTTAAAACAAGAGGAACAGTCCTCTGATATGCCTGCCATTGGTGCCAAATATCAAGTGTTATTATACGGTGCACTCCATGCTCCATTTATCTCAAAACTGTATGGTCATATGATGTTTGGATTAGAACGAATCAAGAAATCTTTATAATTGAATAAGTAATTAATTTTATATCCGGATTGAAATTATATAAATATCGAGGCAACTTATGTCAACAATTACGGCTATTATATTAGCTCGCAACGAAGAACCGCATATAGCAGACTGCATAAAAAGTATTCAATGTGCAGATGAAATACTAGTTATAGATGATGGAAGTACGGATAGAACCGTTGAAATAGCAGAGAATCTAGGTGCAAAGGTTATACCACATCCTTTAAATGGAGACTGGTCACAACAACGACGCTTTGGTATTTCACAAGCTAAGAGTGAATGGATTCTATTTGTTGACTCTGATGAGCGTGTATCACCAGAGTTAGCAAAGTCTATTAAACGAGCTATTCAAGGTGAACCGAAGGCTTATTGGTTACATAGATATAATCTATTCCATCACAATCAGGCAACTCATGGTGTGGTGAGACCTGATAAGGTGTTACGATTGATGCCTCGAGAGGGTGCAACTGTGGAAGGTGCTGTTCATGAAGCTTTTATCAGTCCTTATCCACAAGATACATTAGAGGGAAAATTATATCACTATACGTATGATAACTGGCATCAATTCTTTGAGAAGTTTAATAAGTATACGACAGCAGCAGCTAATAAATACAAGGCACAAGGGAAGTCTTGTAGTTTTTTAGGGGATATTATATTGCGTCCAACATGGGCATTTTTTAAAATCTATATTTTGCAAGGTGGCATATTAGATGGAAAAATAGGTTTTCTATTATCTATTTACCATATGATGTACACAATGACAAAATATGTGAAATTATATTATTTAAATAAATCTAATGGGCAATTATAATCGGTGATTTAATATAGTAAATTGCTGTGGGGGATTATTGTTCTTGAAGTAGATATGGAAGCATAAATGAGTGAACAATTTTTTCTATCCCTACAACAAAATATAAAATTAATGCTTTGGGCTCCTATATTGAGCACCATCTTTCGAATTATATTCATGATTGTGTATAATCCTTACTCCACATGGAAAGGACGCTGGAAATCTGTATTGGGTTCATTGCGTTATGGTTTCTGGTGGGGCATGGATTTTGATGCTTATGTATTCTTACTACCTTTAGTATTGGTGACAATTCCTGCATTATTATTTGATGGGTATCATCAAATAGAAGATACTGTACGATTGGTAGGATTAACTATTTATTCTTGCGTATTATATGCGGCCTTTGCAGGAAAAATGATTTTCTACAAACATTTCCATGATACGTATAACTATATGGTTCATTATGGAAATCATGCAGAAAAACATAATTTAATTGATGTATTCTTTAATCAAGATCGTGGAATGCTCGTCATTTTAGGATTGGTTCCTATTACGTTTATATCTTGGTATATGGGAGATTTATTTTTATCATTACCATCTATACCATATCCAACTATTGAAGAAACTTGGCCTACTGTAGCTTGGAATATAGGGCTCGTAGCTGCCTCTGTTTTGGGGTTTTATTGGTTCCGCTATGGTGGAACATTATCTCATGATGATAAACCTGAGTGGGATACGATTCCTACAGTGGTAAAAGAGGATATATTCTTTGCTCGTGCTACTGTACCAGATCTATGTGCCTTAGAAACAGTGTTAAAACATCCACTTCGTGATGAATATACTGCATCTGTTGAAGACATTGATGACGCGATTCACCGTATTGTTCCTAATGAATATAAAGATTCTTGGCAGGATTTGAGTACACCACTTTATGCATTCAAGCGTGTTGCATCAGGTCCTCGTATTGATAAACCACAGCATATTTTCTTTATTGTTGGTGAAAGTATCCCTCAGTGGTCTCTTGATGAACCTTATAAGGATCTCAATATATGCCCTGGTTTATGGGAATTTAAAGATAATCCTCATACGGCGCAAGTACCTAATTTTTTGCCTGCCGGTAATGTATCTCGTCCATCTATTGTGAGTCTATTATCTGGCATCTATGATGCGGGTATGGAAATCAATGAACGGGAAACCTTCTGGCATGAACCATTGCCGACTTCTTTGGCATCTCAAATGAAGCGTTTAGGTTATGATACGATTTACTGGTATGGTGGTAATGCATCATACGGTAATTTTAATCACTTTGGTAAGGCTCAAGGTTTTGACCGTGTAGAAAGCGCTTCTATTTTTTGTGGTCCCGATGCACCTAAGACTTGGGTAGGTGTTTATGACCATGTATTTTTAGAACATATTGAAGAGAAAATCAAATTATTAGAACATCCTACATTCCATTTTATTTACACTACATCTAATCATGGTCCTTATAAAATGGAGGATTCCTTATTAGATTATGATCCTGAGAAGGTTATGCCAAATCTTGGGGATGATTTAAAATCCAACAAGAAACGCAATAAGGAATTGGCTACTTATCGCTATAGTGATAGGGCGATTTTTAATTTTGTAAACGCTATGAAAGAGGCTTTTCCTGATAGTTTATTTGTTGTCACTGGTGACCATTCTAATCTATTTGGCTCTTTAAATAATACATCCTTAATTCAACGAGACTATACCTTGCGAGATACATTCTGTACGGTAGGGCTGTTGCAACACCCTGCTTTCACCAAGGATATGATTACGGCGCCAATTGGCACGCATATGAGCCTCATGCCTACTATAATTGAAGCTATTGCGCCAAAGGGTTTTGAATATTATTCCATCGTACCGTCATTATTTGATGAACAGCCAGATACATTAGTTACACCATATCAATGGATTACGTCTCATATGATGGGCGATGTTCGTATGGATTATGGTGAAAGCAACATACCATCCTATAAACCGATTGAGCCAATTCGCCCTATTGATAATCACGGGGACGATGCGCGAGATTGGACATTATTGACTATGTGGTTTATTAACCATGAAAAGATATTGTTTTCTAAAAATAGATGAAAAATAATTACATATATGATTAACTATATATAGTTAACTACAGTATATATTTAAAGGAGGGTATCTATGTTGATATTGAACGTAGTAGGCGCCAAAGTATGGGGCGGCGGAGAGCAATATGTATATGATATTTGCCAACAATTACAACAAAGACATAGGACTTCTCATATATTAGTAGACCAATCGAATGTAGATATACAAGCTCGCTATGCTCAAGTAGGACATGTGATGACTGGAAATTTATATACTTTGAAAGGTTTCTTATCTATAAATGCAGTAGCAAAAGAGGCAAAAGAAAAGAGTATTAATACCATAATATGTCACTCTGGTAAATATATTTTGTTCTGTATTGCACTAAAACATTTAACAGGTGCTAAGTTAGTATTTATAAAGCATAATCTTGTGGCTGGTAAAACCGATTTATACCATAGATGGATTAATAAACAAGTTGATGCCTTTGTATGTGTATCTAAACTTGTTTATGATGACCTTATGACACCTGCCATTAAGAATGCTAGCAAGTATCATATTGTGTATAATGGCATCAATCCAAATCGTTTTCTATCATTTACAGAGGAGGTGCCAATAATAGATAAGGTAACTACCTTTGGTTATAGTGGACGTATTACAGAGCGAAAAGGCTTATATTTAATTTTAAAAGCTCTTGAAGAAATCCATCTCAAGAATCCTACAGTACGCTTGATTATATCGGGAGCTGGTACAGAGGATCAAATCAAAAAGTTAATAAGTTACATGGATGGGCATCAAATGCATTCTTATGTTAAATTTATAGGCTTTACGCGAGATATTGAATACTTCTATAACTCCATTGATTGTCTATTATTGCCAACCATTACAAGAGAAGCTTTTGGTCTTGTTATTTGTGAAGCAATGTATTGTGGTGTGCCTGTTATTACAAGTGGTTCAGGAGCACAACGAGAAATTATTGATCATGGCAGTTCTGGATTTATTGTAGATCCATTAAACGAAGATACCTTACAACAAGCAATGGAACACGTAATGAGTGATTCTGTAGACTTACCAAATATCATTACTCATGCGCGGCAGGTTGTGGAGAAACGATTTATCGTTACTCGTGTTGCTGATGAATTAGTTTCGATTATAGATAATTTACATTCCACTAATCATTGATAATATAGTTTGTCAGTTTTATTAGTGGATAGGAGTATAAAATGGGATATTTACAAACACAATGGCAGCGAGGTCGTAAGATTTACGGCAAGCGTAGTTGGAGGGAAACACGTCGCACTTTTCTCCATACAATACGCTGCATACGAAATAAACGAGAAATAGAGGCACTAGAAAATTATTTTGCTAACTATACCTCTGATATCACTTTATTAGACCGACAGGTCGGTTTATTTGAGCTGATGACGCGATATTTTTTATTTAAAAGCTCAACACCGAAGGAACGATTAGAGGCTATCATAAATCATTTCGATTATTTGAAAGATGTATTTACAGATGAAGCAATTCGTGAAATGTACTCTGTAGATCCAGATAATATTTATGACGATGTGAGTCGTATGAATCGAGGTTTTATCGTATGGGAATCAGAAGACCTTGATATGGTGGCCCGTTTATATTATGGACCAGGTCAACGAAAAGAAGGTTTTTTGACCTTGTTATTAACGTTGGGTAAACAAGGCGTATATCATGCTAACTTCCGCTTTGGTAAAGGTTTTAATGGGGAGCCTTCCATGTGGATTGGCACGATTCAAGGGTATAAAGATGGTCTTGATAATGCTAAAATAGTTACTAAAAAGATGTTTGGGTATCGACCAAAAAACTTTATTATGTTTCTCTTGCGTCATATAGCAGCCATTTGTAAGGTAGAATCTATCTATGCTGTATCTGATGAAGGTTTTTATGCTAATACACACTTAGTTCGCGGTCATCGTGCTAAAGTTGCAGAGCTAGATCCATTATGGGAGGAATCTGGTGGTGTAGTATGCAGCGATGAACGGTTTTTTAAAATTCCAGTGGAGGAATACCGAAAACCTATCGAGGAAATTAAGTCACAAAAACGTAGTCAATATCGTAAACGCTATGATTTACTTGATCAATATGAACAAGAAATTCATGACCATGTAAAGCCATTATTACGAGTAAAATAGACATCTATAAAGTAAAAGAGTTGTTAATATAATGAAAATTAGATTGTAACTATTTAGGGATAAAGGGGTTAGTATGCAATCTTGGATACTTAAGAATTCGGAAATGGTACTGACGGTACTCATTTCGATTATGATATGTACAACAAGGTCATCCATGGCATTGGGAAATTTATTATATGGTCTCATTATATTGATGACCTTAATAACTTGTTGGTATAGACGACATGAAATCTCTGTACCACAATCAATACGTCAATATGGTTGGGCTTATTTAGGCATGCTACTATGCGTATTGCCATCTGCATTAATCAGCACTGATATAGCGATGACTACTAAATATTTCTTTAATATTTGGATTTGGAAAGTATTAATCATATTGCCAATCCTGTTATTTATTAAGAGTCCTCGTAAGTTATATGCTTTATTAATGGTATTCTTCGTATATATGGGGATTGATGGTATATCTGCTTTTATACAATTATTAATAGGACATAATTTATCTTATGGGCGCGCCGGTGGTGTTGTTAATGGTTCTGTCATGGGTTTAGCTATGTTATTGACTTTTACATTCCCATTGGCTCTCGTTGCTATGTTTGATAAGTTATTTCCTAAGTATGTGAGATTATCAGCTCTGTTTTCTACATTAGGTATACTATTAGGAATGTGGGGAAATCAGAGTCGAGGCTCTTGGTTATTTAATGGTGCTAATGGTATTCTTATCACCTTACGTTATTGTTTTGTTAATATCCGTTACGTGTTGTTAATAATTGTAGCTGCTATAGGCATAGGATATGCATTTACTAGTAATCAATCTTATATGGATCGTTTAGGAAGTACTTTTAATATAACTACTGATGGATCAAACTTAGGCCGCATCTATGTATGGGAAGCAGATAAACAAATGATTATTGATCATCCTGTAACAGGAGTTGGTCCTGGTTTGTGGCAAAAAACATATCGAGAGCACTATAAATTAAAAAAAGAAACTCAAAATTTAGGACATTCTCATAATAATCTATTACAAATAGCTTCTGAATCTGGAATATTAGGTCTAATTGGTTTCTTAGGATTCTCAATTTTTGTAATCTGTAAATCTCTGAAAAATTATATTAAAACAAGAAACCCTTATGATTTATCAATCCTTGTAGGTTTTATTAGTTACTTATTCCTATTCGGGTCTGTCGACTATACGTGGGGAAATTCATCTGGAATTCGCATCTTTTGGATTGTTATGGGTATTATGATTCAATTGAAAATAAATGAGAATAACAAAATTGTTTAGGGATTATTTACTCATTATTTAATTGATTTTTATGTCTGATTTAAATGAGCTTAAAAATCAAAAAAACTACATAAAAGATAGATAAAATCTATGTTTTTTCATAGTTTTAAACTTTTGAATATGATACAATATAGGTAAATATTGGTACATTGTATTCGTAAGGTTTAGAGGTTGTTTTCTTAAAAATTGTATTGAGAAAACAACCTTTTTTTATAGTTTGGGGTAGTAGTATGAATCGTTCTGGATATAATAATCACAATAAGTTGCTTTTTAGCAAAATTATAGTGCTTATAGCAGATTATGTTTCTATTGTTTTGGGGACATTAGCAGCTTATTATCTGCGGTTAAATTTACCAATTTTACCAGTTAGTCCACATTTTAAGGTAGATGAAATCTATGTATATGGCATTATACCTTTTGTATTTTTGTCTATATTACTTATTAATAATGCATATTCTGTGGTGTCTCCTTATTGGGATACTATGAAGAATCTTTTCCGTAGCATCACTATTGGTGTGGTTGTATCTATTGTACTCATGTACACAGGCCATGTAATCAACGATGTTTCTCGTCTCTTTGTTGTTTTTGCCTATGTATTTATGTTGCTATTTATCTTTAGCTTTCGTTTTATTACAGGCAAGATTCTTTCAAAGGCAGGATATTTAACCATACCAGTACTTCTCGTTGGAGCAGGCAAAACAGCAGAGCTTGTAAAAAAATCGTTGGATCGCATGCCAATTGCTACGTATAAAATCATTGGTTATGTAGATGATAATCCTAAATCTTTTACTATTGCTAGGGAATACCCTTGTCTTGGTGCTTTTTCGGATGTTGAAAATGTTATCAAAGATACAGGTGTTCAAACAGTACTCATCTGTGCACCAGGTCTTGAGTCTAAAAAGCTAGTTTCTTTGATCAATCAATTACAGCTATTAGTAAAACGAGTAGCTTTTGTGCCTGAATTATTTGGTTTACCTGCCAGTAATATTACGGCTCGTGGCATGATGGAAGAGCAAGCAGTTGTATTGCGTGTACAAAATAACTTGGCTCGTAAGTCTAACCGTATTATGAAACGTATTTTTGATATTGTAGCTACTGTATGTGGAGGCATCTTGATTTTGCCTATTCTAGCGATTGTAGCTGTATTGATTTATCTAGATTCTCCAGGGCCAATTGTATTTGGTCATAAGCGGGTTGGACAAGATGGGAAAGAATTCCCGTGCTATAAATTCCGCTCCATGGTGCCGAATGCACAAGAGGCATTGGAGGTGTATCTAAAGGAAAACCCTGCAGCCCGTGAGGAATGGGAACGAGATTTCAAATTGAAAGATGATCCTCGGGTTACAAGAATTGGTAAATTTCTTCGTAAAACGAGTCTCGACGAATTGCCACAATTGTGGAATGTTCTCGTTGGGGATATGAGCCTTGTAGGTCCTCGTCCTATCGTGCGTGATGAAATCGTAAAATACGGAGACTATATAAACGACTTTTACCTTGTGCCACCAGGAATTACCGGTGTATGGCAAGTTAGTGGTCGTAGCGATACTACCTATGAAGAACGTGTATTAATGGATTCTTGGTATGTTCATAACTGGTCTGTTTGGATTGATATTGTGTATTTGTTAAAAACAGTGTTGGCTGTTGTTAAATCGAAAGGAGCTTATTAATGAAATACGATTATTTAGTAGTTGGGGCTGGTCCATTTGGTGCTGTTTTTGCCCATGAAGCACATAAACGTGGAAGATCTGTACTTGTTATTGATCGTAGGGATCATATAGCAGGTAATCTGTATTGTGAAAGCAAAGACGATATTAACATTCACGTGTATGGAGCTCATATTTTCCATACATCATTGAAGCATGTGTGGGAGTATGTGAATCAATTTGCTGAGTTCAATCACTATATAAATAGCCCTGTGGCGAACTATAAAGGTGAAATGTATAATTTGCCTTTTAATATGAATACCTTCTCTAAAATGTGGAATATTCGAACTCCTAAAGAGGCACAAGACATCATTACCAAGCAACGAGCTGCTATTACAAGTGAACCTAAGAATCTAGAAGAGCAAGCTATTAGCCTTGTAGGTACAGATATTTACGAAAAGCTCATCAAAGGTTATACGGAAAAACAATGGGGCCGTAAATGTACAGAATTGCCAGCTTTTATTATTAAACGTTTACCTGTCCGTTATACATACGATAATAATTACTTTAATGACCGATTCCAAGGTATTCCTATGGGCGGTTATACGAAGATGATTGAACGCATGTTAGAGGGCATTGAAGTCCGTTTGGGAGTAGACTTCCTCAAACATCGCGATGAATATGAAGCCTTGGCAGATAAAATCATTTATACAGGTCCTATTGATGAGTATTTTGATTACTCTGATGGTGTATTGGAATATCGGGGTCTTCACTTTGAAACAGAACGTCTTGAAGAGGAAAACCATCAAGGTGTGGCCGTTGTGAACTATACGGAAGGCGAAATTCCCTATACTCGCATCATTGAGCATAAACATTTTGAATTTGGTACACAACCTGTTACATATGTAACTAAGGAATATCCAAAGGACTGGAAAATTGGCGAAGAGGCCTATTATCCAGTGAATGATGTAAAGAATTTAGATCTTTACGCAAAATATGTTAAAAAGGCAGAAACGATTTCCAATGTTATCTTTGGTGGTCGTTTAGGGGAATATAAATATTACGATATGGATAAGGTTATTGCTAGCGCCTTATCATTAGTAGAAAAGGAATTAGCATAAGCTCTGATTCTGTTGTAGGTATAAGTTTAAAAATCATCACTCATGTAGGAGAGTACTAGTGAATATTAAGATTTTAGTAGCCACCCATAAGAAATATTGGATGCCAGAGGACTCCGTGTACATGCCAATCCATGTAGGTCGAGAAGGTAAAGAAGATTTAGGATATATTGGAGATAATACAGGAGATAATATATCTTTAAAAAATCCTAATTATTGTGAATTAACAGCTTTATACTGGGCGTGGAAGAATCTTGATGCGGATTATATAGGATTATGTCATTATCGTAGATATTTTATGTCTAAGAATAAGCCTTTTTTTGTTAAAGGTAATTGTAAAGATATCTTTTTATACAAAGATTATAAAAATGTATTGTCTAAAACGGATATTATTGTATCTCAAAAACGGCATTATTATATTGAGACCATGTGGAATCAATATATTCATGCACATAATGAACATGATTTAATTGAATTAGAAACGATTATACGAGATCAGTATCCTAGTTATTATAATGCTTTTGAAAATTTAAAAAAAAGAAAATGGGCTCATATGTTTAATATGTTTGTTATGAAACGAGATAAATATGATGCATATTGTGAGTGGTTGTTCTCTGTATTATTTAGTTTAGAGTCTAAATTAGCATTTATAGAGCCAAGGCTGTTTGGTTTTTTAAGCGAACGTTTATTAGATGTTTGGTTAGAGGCTAATAACTATTCTTATAGTGAAGTACCTGTTTCATTTATGGAAAGTCAGGATTGGATGGGTAAAGGATTAAACTTTATAAAGAGAAAGTTTGGGGTACATAATGGATAAATTAGTAGCTGCTATTGTTGTTACATATAATCGTAAGGATTTATTATTAGAGAACATAGAGTGTTTAAAAAAACAAAGTTTGTCAGATAATTTAGATATTATTATTATAGATAATGCTAGTACAGATGGAACTGAATCTGCATTGCAACCATATATTTTAGATAAATCTATTATCTATATTAATACTGGTTCTAATTTGGGTGGTGCGGGAGGCTTTAATTTTGGAATAGGCTATGCTGCAAAACAACAATATAAATATTTATGGATAATGGACGATGATTGTATGCCTGAAAAATCAGCACTAAAAGAGTTTTTCAATGCTGATATGACTCTACAAGGGAATTATGGATTCTTGAGTAGCAAGGTGCTTTGGAAGGATCATTCTATTTGTACAATGAATGTACAAAGAAAAACTATGTTTGAGAATATTAAAGATTTTTCAACTCCACTGGTCCCTTGTGTTATGGCATCATTTGTTTCTTTATTTATTCCTGTAGAAGTAGTTAAGAAATTTGGTTTACCCATAAAAGACTTTTTCATTTGGACAGATGATTGGGAGTATACGCGAAGAATATCAAGACATATTCCTTGTTATGTAGTAAATAATAGCGTGGTTATCCATAAATCTAATAGTAATATAGGTGCTCATATTTCAACAGATGTAGTGGAGAGGTTAGATCGGTATAAATATTTATATCGGAATGATGTATACCTGTACAAACGGGAAGGCATAAAGGGGTTCCTTTATGAATGTGTTAGACTGCTATATCATTCTTTAAAAGTTATTAAAGATGCTAAGAATAATAAATTTAAAAGATTATTATTAATTTGGCAATCTACTATACAAGGTTTTTCATTTAAACCATCTATTGAATATATCTCTGATGGAGAAAATAGATGAATATATTATTAGTATCATCGGATAATAATAAAACTTCTGGAGCTTTTCTTAGTTTAGTTGAATTAGCTGTAAATTTAGAAACTAGATATGGTCATAAAGTATTTGTAATTTTACCAAAACCTGGTGATGGAATATTTTTACTAGAGAATCATCATATTAATTATAAGATTGTTCCAACGTTGAGCTGGATTGTTTACAAAAATGTTTCAATTAAATCCATAGTTAAATATTGTATAAAGGGGATTGGGTTACTATTAAATATTATATCAATTTTGTATTTATGCTTCTTTATTCATAAACATAAAATTGATATAGTTCACAATAATACCATCTTTACTTATATTGGTGCGGTGGCTAGTAAAATTATGAGAAAACCGCTAGTTTGGCATATAAGGGAAGATATTGAAAATGCTTTTAAATCTAAACTATTTAATAATAGATTGGGATATAAATTAATTAATAGTAGTAATTGTATAATTTTTGTATCCAATTATATACAATCAAGGTATACGAGACATATCGATAATACAAAATATGTAGTTATATATGATGGTATTGATACTAGTTTTTATAAAGTCCGTCCTATATTAACTAATGATTTAGTAAATATTGCTGTTATAGGACATTTAAATCAAAATAAAAATCAGATTGAACTAATAGAAACTTTACACACTTTAATTAGTAAAAGAGTTACTAATTTTCATCTTTATATTATTGGAGATGGTGAATTGAGGTCAGAATTAGAGGAATATGTTAAAAATCATAATATGGATTCATATGTATCTTTTTATGGTAGAAGATCTGATTTATATGCAATTTTAGATACTATTGATATCGTAGTTTCTTGTTCTAAATCGGAAGCGTTCGGGAGAACCTTGATTGAAGCAATGCTTCATGGATGTTTAGTTATTAGCTCAGTTAGTGAGAATAATGCGTCTGATGAAATAATTGAATCTGGTGTAAATGGTTTATTATATCCTTTGGGGGATATGCGTAAGTTAGAATATTTATTAGAATCTATTTTATATAATCCACAGAATCAGAAATATACTGCATATGCTAAAAAAGGACAGAATAGTGCATTTAGTAGGTTTACCATGAATAAGACTGTAGAAAATATTCAATTAGTTTATAGTCGATTAATAAGGGATATTTATAAATATGAGTGAGAAAATTTTATCCATTTCTATAGCAGCATACAATGTTGAAAGTGTTATAAAGAAATGTCTAGATACGTTTTGTAAATGTAAATACATTGATAAATTAGATATTATTGTAGTCAATGATGGATCAACTGATAAAACTGTTGATTTAGTTACATCTTATGTAGAGAAGTTTCCAAATATAGTTACACTTATTGATAAAGAAAATAGTGGGCATGGATCTACTATTAATTCGTCTTTAAAGATTGCAAGAGGTAAGTATTATAAAGTTCTTGATGGTGATGACTGGGTAAATCCAGATGCATTAGATCAATTAATCACATATCTAGAAAATTCTGATATTGATTTAGTTATTAATCCATATAATGAAGTTTATAACGATCGAATAAACCTTATAAATGTAAGTCGCAATTTAAAATCTAACACTTTGTATACTATAAATGATTTAAGTGAGTTTGATTATATACCTATGCATTCTATAAGTGTAAAGTTAGCGCAATATAAAAAGGTAAATCAATCAATTTCTGAACATAGTTTCTATGTTGATACAGAATTTGTGTATTTTGTATTAAGTGTAGTTGATTCTGTAGTATTCTTAGATGATGTAGTATATCAATATCGTTTAGATCAACCAACCCAAAGTGTTAGTTGGGATGGTATTTATAAACATATAGAGGATTATATTTTTATATTAAAGCGTCTTTTTAGATTGTATGATGATACTTATTATACTAATAGTTATAGACAAAATTTACTTTTTAGATTATTGAGTAGTCGTTATAAATTATTATTTTATTGGTACTCTAATTTTACTAATACAGATAAAGATTATTTGTTAATAGATATAGATAAAGATTTAAAAAAGAGGTATCCACGATTATTAAAATCAATTAATTTGGGTATATATGGGATACTTAGAATTAATTATCGATTCGGATTATTATTTATACGTTTATTAAGACGTTTATAGATATACTATTATAGACGGAGGATTGAATGAGAGGCATAAATTGTATAAATAGTATTAGTCTAGTTAAGTTAGAACTATTTTGTTTTATGCTAGCCATTGTATTTATTCCATTTCATGTTATTCATAAGTTTATGACTGTTCCTGTTTTTGATATGGGTAGTAAATTATCTATATATCCAATCATATTGGGAATGGTATGTTATTTTTACCAGGCATTTAAACAACGGACAACATGGATTCCTAATAAATATGTATATTTTGTTATTTTTTTATTTATTGTACAATTTTTATCTACCATTATTGGGCTTTTTGTATTCCCTTATTGGAATAGTATTAATATTGATCAGTTTGAAAAGTTAGCAAAACTTGTATCATTAATTCCTAATAGTGATAGTATTTTAAATAAGGATAGTAATATTATAGGAATAATTTGGCTTTCGATTAAAATTATTATCAAATTAATTTTTAATTTTTTGACTACTTATGGCTGTTCGTTATGGATTATCTCTTTATATATACGATGTAAAGAGAATGTTTTTAAATATTTTTATAAAGGTATTATTGGTGGTGCTTTATTATGTAGCATATATTCCATAGTCGAATATATACATCTATTTGGTGGTATATGGGCATCAATTATATTAACTAAAATAAATCCGTTGCTTTATGATGTTGCATCATCCCATAATTGGTGGCCACCTTTATTTTACGGAAATAGAGTACGCTCACTATTTGCGGAACCAGCGTATTTATCTACCTATTTATCAATTGCTATACCAGTTTCTATGTATTATGCAATGGTAAAAAAAACATCGAATTGGTTATGGAAAATATTACCTGTTATATTAATAATTATGATTTTAACTACTAATTCTAAAACAGGTATTGGTATCTTATGTGCTGAATTTATTCTTACTGTTTTATTGTTGCTCTCTCAATTTAGAAATTTAATTTCTAAGACATATCTAATAAAAATCCTCAGAAATGGTATTTGGATTTTATTTGCCGTTATTATTGGATTAGGTTGCAATTCTACTTTAAGAGATCGATATAGTATAGATTATGATGTTACTAATATTCAGAATAATCATGTCATTATATTAAATGTTAAAAATGTTGGGTGGATGACATGGAATCATGTTGAAAATTACCAATTAACAGCAGCCTGGTATGATAAGCAGTGGAATAGTTTTGGACGTGTTAATACTAATATTCCTAGGACTATGAGAGAAGGTGATTCAGCAACTTTAACTATTAATCTACCTGAATTAAGTGATTATAAGAAATATTCTAATGTAGTTATTGAGTTACAAAAGTCTGGCCCTTATGAAACGGGAGAATTAGCTGGTCAAGGTGCAAATAAATTAACTTTAAAAATAGAAGATGGTCATTTAGTTCCACTGAAAGATTTAAAAAATGAAGTAGTTGATATGTCTGCTATAGCATCTACAAGTAATGGTAGTAATCAACAAAGATTTGGGATGATGCGTGTAGACTATAATATTGGTAAAGAATATCCTATATTGGGTGTTGGCGGAAATGATTTAAAACAGGCATATATTATGCCTAATATTCCAGACAGTTTAACACATAATGCTGAAGTAAAATTATGGATACAATCTCAAAATGAGAATGGAATTTTTAAATCTAGTTTTCCTGTAATTAGTGAATATTCACATCAATTTGCTGTTTATGGATTAATTGGATTAATAGGATTTTTAATCCCTTCTTGTTATATAATTTTGGTACTTTTGAGATTACATAAGAAGTGGCTAAATATAGACCAAGAGGTATTTTGGAAGGTATTTTTCTTGGCTGTAGGATATTTTGGTTTAATGGTATCTTTTATAGCTGGTACAACAATGCAATTGTATTTATATTGGATTATGTTAGGTACAATGATTAGCTTAATACTATATATAAAAAATGAAACATTATAATTGTTAGTCTATTTTTATTAAAATGACAGTAATTGCCAACTATCTTTTATCAATGATAGTTGGTAATTATTTTAGGTAAAGGTCTATGGCTTTTAATCAATCGAAATTAGTAGAAAATATTTTTTCTATGGTGTCATTACGTGCTTTAGAATACGTATTGTCTTTTATATTAGTACCCTATTTGTTAATTGTATTAGGTCCAGAAAAAATGGGTGCTATTGTTTTTTCTCAGAGTGTAATGGTTTATCTTGTGCTTATTTCTAGTTATGGATTTAATTTAACGGCACCAAGAGCATTAGCTCGTTCAGATAGTAGTAATTATGCACATATATTTTCATTATATATGTATGGATCCATTGCTTTAGGAGTAGTATCTACAATTATATTGGTGCTTGGGGGCATATTATATCAATATTTGGGATATAATTTAGATTTACCTTTGTATATAGCAACATACACTGCTGTTATAGGAAATATAATTTTTCCTATATGGTTTTTCCAAGGTATTCAAGAAATGAGATATATAACAATTCTTAACTTAGTAGGTCGATTTATATGTCTCTTTGGTATTTTTATATTAGTAAAAGGCCCTAATGATTATATTTTGGCTGCATTATTTCAGTCTTGTACACCATGTATAGCGGGTATTATCTCACTAATTATTTTAACAAGGCGCTTTAAATCTTTATGGACTGTGCCATCGTTTAATAGTCTTGTGAAAATTTATAAAGAAGGTTGGCTTATATTTTTATCAACAATTACAATTAATCTTTATACTACAACCTCGATTATAATTTTAGGATCTTTAACTAATAATACTGTGGTTGGATATTATAGTGCAGCAGATAAATTACTAGGTTGTATACGTAGAATGGTAAGTGCAGTTAATGATGCCGTATATCCACATGTAAATATATTATTAAAGAAATCATATGTAGAAGGAATACTGTTCTTAAAAAAACAATTATATGTATATATATTATTTGGATTTTGCGGAGGTTTAATTTTATTGTTGTGGGGAGATAAAATTTTACTTCCTTTATTAGGGGAATCTTATTATGATTCAATTGTATTATTTAAAATTATGTCTTTTATTCCTATGATTGTTGCTATGAGTAATGTTTTAGGATATGAGACAATGCTCTCATTACATATGGAATCCACATATAGCAAAATTTTAATATCAGCAGCTATTGTGAGTTTAATTATTATCTGGCCATTAACTTATTATTATGGTGGTATTGGTACAGCGATAACTACGGTTATTACTGAATTATTTGTTACTTTCTATATGGGGTATGTAATATATCGTAAAAATATTTATAGTATTAAATAGAATGTATTGTAAATGAGGAGATAGTTAATGGGGAGTCAAAGTAATATATCAAGAAGAAATGCTCGTATTGGATCTCTTATGGGATTAAAAGTAATAGCTATTCTGCTATTATTTTGGTGGCATAGTGATATTCCTAATCCAGTGATTGATTTAGGTGCTAGAACATGTGAGTTTTTCTTTGTAGTATCAGGATTTTTAGTAGCCTATAATTATTCTTCACCATCAGCATCACTGCCAAGTACATGGAATGAATCTTGTATATATGTAAAGTCAAAATTATGTGGTATGTGGCCCCTTCATTTTGTTGCTTTTCTTATCTGTTTATTTTTAATGCCTTCATCAGAAATTATTTCGCTTAAAACTCTTTTACAAGCGGTGATGAATTTATTTTTACTGCAGTCGTGGAGCTTAGATAGTCAAACTTTCTTTGCTTTTAATGGAACTAGTTGGTTTTTATCCTCAATTTTATTTTGCTATTTTATTTCTCCTTTTTTACTAATGACTATTAGTAGTAAGAAGTGAGCAATTATCAGCTTATGTGTTGCTGTTTTTATAAGATTATTAATAGAAAAACAGCAAATTATGTTTGGTACAGATTTAACTTCGTGGAATTTACATGTGTCTCCAGTAGTACGTAGTTTAGAATTTTATATTGGAATATCATTGTTTCCCTTAAGCACTTGGATTAAATCATCATTTATAAAAAATACTAAATATAGTCGATCAATAAGTTCTGTCTTAGAATTATTAACTTTGGTAATAGTTATAGCACTTGTTATTATTAAAAATGGAGCTTGGATGAGAGGTGATTATGTACTATTGTTTGGCTTACTTATCGTTGTTTATTCTTGGGATTATGGGATTTTCTCTACATTTTTAAGTACATTTATTTTTAGAAAAATAGGTAGTATAGAATTTGAGTTTTTTATACTGCACCAAGTAATAATTAGAATAATTAATTTAGACTTTGTCTTATTAAATCTACATTGGGCGTATCGTAGTATTATAGCATTTATAATACTATTGATTTGCTGTTGGATATGGAAATATTATTTTAAATCACCTACTACAAAATGGATGGAATATATTTTTAGAAGATTAAAACAAGTATGTTTGTAGAGTTTTATTGTAAAATGAAAAATTAATGAAAAGTTTAATTCGTATCATATAGATATTTTATAATTATCATGTATACTATCAATATTAAATTTATGTAAGTACATTATAGGGGTTTTGTATAATTAGAGGGGTTATATGAGTACTTGTTTTATGTTAATGAATAATCCTATTGATTTAGTAATGGATTTGGTAGTAAATCCTATAAATACGAATCATCATACTTCATTAGAAGGGGCTATTGAAAAATATAAAGTTGATTTTGATGTAGTTTCTAAGCAAACTGTTTTTACATTTAAGTTATTTGATGATGTTAAATTATATAAATTACGTATAGTTGCAGATATGGATAAGCGATTTGTGGATTTTTCAGCAACTGAACATTTCTTTAATATTATAAATATATTAGGTCTTGCAATTAATACGGCTAAGTCAAATAAACAGGCCTTAGCAATTAAAGTAGACATGCATAACTCTCATGTATATTTAACAAAACTAGGTGCTAACGGTGGCGTACATATGTTTCATGGCTGGTTGGAAGAGTAACTGTTAGTTTATATCAAATATTTAAATAACCATATAGAACTACACCCTCTAGTTCTATATGGTTATTTTTCTAATAATATTAAGTAATGGTGCTTTAATATACTAGGAAATATTTATAGTTTTAAATCTTTATTGTTGGTTTATCTAGGAGTTCATTAATGAAAAATGCATATGTGGAATTGTGTAGATTTTTGGGGGCAATAATAATTTTATGTCATCATACATATATTTTTGGAGATAGAGTTTATTTTGTTACCGGTTGGTTATTTGTTGAATTTTATTTTATGCTAACAGGTTATTTTACTGCTATGCATTTTTTTAAGAAGTCATATCTTGGAAAAAGTTTATGTAAAGATGCATTTAAGTATATGCTTGATAAAATTTACCGTATTTTGCCTTATGCTTGGACTGGTATAGGGTTATTATTCATATATTATAACGTAAATGGTAATGAAAAACATATTAGGGAAACACTTATATCTTTACCTACTAATTTAATTTTATTAATTGGATCCCCTTTAAATAAAGGATTAATGGACTTTAATCCACCACTTTGGTTTATTGGTCAAATCATAGTTTTCTTACCAATCATAATATGTGTTATGGTAAAATACTCTAATGTATATAAGTATTTATTATCTTGGTTGCTCCCATTTGGCCTATATCTATTTAATATAGAAACTATTGGTTTTGCCATTCATTGGAATACAAATATTAATTTATATGCACGTGGTTTAGCTGCGATTGTTCTAGGAACAACAATATATTTTGTGGTATCTTATATTGAATCGAATTACAATCAATTAATAAAACGTTTACAAACAGCTATTAACATTGGGTTTTATCTATTATTTACATCTTATATAATTATGTTTTGTAGAAGTAAGACAGATAATTTGGAAGTAGCGATACCATTAATTATTGGGACATTTGTTCTATTGTGCATAACCCTTCTTACAACCTTTGATAATTACAAACATCCTAGGTTGTATAAAATATTTTCCTATACTGGTAAATTATCACTACCTATTTATTGTTTACATATGCCCATTTTATATTGGATTCAATTTTTTATACCTAATGCAATATATTCAGTCAAATTGTTATTAGCTATAGTAATAACTTCTTTGGGATCAGCTTTATTATTATCTTTAGTAAATCAAATTAAATTTATAAAAAAGAATTAGTTTTTAATAATATAGTCCCCTTTACTGGATAATCAGTAAAGGGGACTTTTTATGAGATATAGCTGTAAATCTAAGAGTAATAATCCCTAAGAGCGTAGTTCTCAGATAAAGAATAAGTTTTCAACAATTTGACTAAAGGCTTTGTATAAACAAAATTTAAGATATAATAGTTTTATTAAACATTCTAAGCCTATTCAATAATTGCTAATTATGTCAATTATTATAATAATAAAAGCATTAGGGTAAAATAGATACTTCTTATAAGTATAGATGAATATGTATCTATTTTAGTTAATAAATAATATAATGTTTAGAAAAAAAGGATATATATCAGTGATTGATTTTTATAGAGTAATTAAATAGATAGTTTCTTTATTGTAGTGGAGGATATATGTTTGAGTTAAAATTTTTCTATCAGTATATATGTAAAGGTTTAATGAAAATTAAGTCCCGTTTCCAATATAATAATCAATTAGGCTATTGGGATAAACTATATGATAAATATTACGAAGAGTATAAAAGTTTAAGTATCAAAGAGTTACGACGATTACAAAGTATTAAGTCTGTTAATTATAATGTAAATTTGTCATATCCATGGACTACTATTTTTATTAGTGCTGTATTAGGGGCAGTTGTATCTAATATAATAAATATCTTTAACTTTTTATCTTCTGATATACCCATAAATTTAGCTCAATCAACAGTCGATAAAATAGCTTGTGGAGTTATAATAGCAGTCATATTAATTCCATTAGGTGGATATATTTGCTTATATGTAAAAGAAATATATTTTTTCAAAAGAAATATATTGTATATGCTATTTATAGCTATTATTCTATTGGGACAATTTGCTAATAAAGAATCATATGAGGTATTTGTTAATAATGGTGTTGTATTATTGTTTTGTTTAGATGTATATATAGCAATAGTGACTATATTAGATATACGAAAACAGAAAATAGGAATTGAATGTTCTGTTATTAAGGATCTGATATTAGAAAAGGAAGAAGATAATAAAATTAAATATAGTAAAATACACCTTCAAAATTAGAAGAAATTTTTGAAGGTGTATTTTTTTATAATTTTTATCTTTCTAAATATATTGAAATTGATTAGATTTTAATAGTTTTGAATATTCTTATGCGCAAAATCTGTCACAACATTCTCATATATATCTTGTATTTTAGGGTGTATGTGCTGATAAATAGGTGCAGTGCCTTATTATATAGCCGTTAGATGTAATAACTATCTATCTTATAGTTTGGAGAGATATTGAGGTTTGTAGAATGAGAGGTTGAGAGCATGAGAGAGAGCAATATTGAATTATTGCGCATCGTTTCGATGGTGCTGATTATTATGCATCATTTTACTGTACATGGTAGTTTTCCCTTTACCCCAGATTTGACGTTTAACAAGGTATTTTTGCAAGTTTTTGCCCTCGGCGGTAAGGCTGGTGTAGTAGCCTTTGTTATGATAACAGGGTATTTCATGATTTCCAGTAGTTTTAAGCTACACAAATTTGGGAAGCTAGTAGGGCAGATATGGTTTTATAGTCTTGCCATGCTCGGCGTGGCTATGGGTTTAGGGCTCGATACAGTGACCTCGAGGAACATGATGTTAGCACTACTACCGATTGGTGCTATGAGCTGGTTCGCCCAGAACTTTTTAGTTCTCTATTTACTAACACCTCTTATCAACCGAGTGCTACATTGGTTACAACACAAATACTATGTTATGCTGTTAGCTCTTGCGACACTGATTTGGTTTGTCATCCCAACAGCACTTAACCTGTGGCCAAATTTACCGCATACCACCTTTGGTTTTAAGCATATTTTCTCCTTCATTGTATTTTATTCAATAGGGGCGTACATCAAGCTATATGGGTCCTCTTTTAAATTATTGGGATCTCATATAACACGAAAAACGGGGATAATATTGAGCAGTATAGGCATATTAGGCGCCTTTGGAGGAGATATTCTTGTAGATGTACTTGCTAAAACTGACCCAGCATATATGGAACAGATTTTCTATTTTACCCAAAATGACTATGGCTTTTTCCAGTTACTATTGGGCATAGGTTTATTTATTGTTTTCTTGAAAGCCAAGATTACTTATCATCCGTGGATCAATACGATTGCCTCTACGACCTTCGGGATATACTTATTACACGATAATAAGCTAGTGATGCATTATATGTGGGATTATATTTTTAGTACCTATCAGTATTATGACTCACCGTTATTACCACTATATGCGATCTTCATCGTAGCAATCATTTTCATAGTTGGCATGGTCGTTGATTATATGCGGTTAGCTTTCATAGAAAAACCTATTATGAAACGCATTACGTTGTACATTGAAAGTAGTCAATCGTGGATGGAGAAGAGGGTGCCATTTTAATGCGAATCTCACCGTTTTTTGGTATAATAAGCAAGTATTCCAACGATAAAACGGAGGTAATTCTAATGCGTAAATTCTTATATATGTTAACGGCTCTATTCGTGTTGATTGGTATTAGTACACATAATGTAGAAGCTCGTACGGATGTATATGCTACGACCTATAACGGCAATAGCTGGTATGTAGACCAAGACTCTGTAAAGCGAGTAGGGGATGTACTCAATTTCACCGTATATACCACATCTGGTCTTAGCTATAAGGTAACATCTAGCGATAGTAATTATTACAATGCGGATGTATTCTACTATAACAACAAACTCGTTTCAGACAATGGTCAATCCGTCTGGAAATCTCCAGGCATGATGGCGGCTATGCGCGTGGCACGTAGATAATAGAGATAATAGGTCTAGTACGTAATAATAGAAATAATAAAGGCAGCGAGATGATCGCTGCCTTTTGGTTTCTACTATTTTATATATTTCTATTTATAGATTCTCATTGATTCGATTATATGTTCGCTCTATAATTGACTTAGGATAGTCAAACGAGGTTGGGCCTCTCTTCGTTTAATGAAGGGAGGGTTGTCTATGAGTGATTATGAGTTGATCATGATAATTCTCGAGGCAATGACGGTTGTCATTGCCTTTGGTGCACTTGTGGCTCTTATTTGTCTTGGAAAAGACAAATAGCCCTTCGTTACCAATAACTGGATAACTGAAAGGCCATTTCATCATGTTTTTTATCCTTTTGAGATGAGCCCGACGGTTCTACTCGTTTGGCTATCTGTTTATATTATAGAGTCAATATTATATATCGTCAAATACGGATAAATACTATATAGAATTTACTAGCTAAAAGGTAGCAATCTAGATGTTACCTTTTTACTTTTATAAATTTATAGTTATGCGACAATTTTCCCTCATATTTACAAAAATATAAATATTAAATATAATTAAATTATTTAATAATAGTTTATATTGTGTAGAGAGAGGGTTCTTATGAAACGCATGTGTAAAGCGAACTTATCTTTAGCAATTGCCTTGACAATTGCTAGCTCTGTAGTGCCGTATGTGATGGCAGAGGGTATGACGATTACTGCTACAAATGGTGGGTCATTTAAGGCTGGCGAAATGACAAACTACATATCTACGATTGAGGCAGATAATGGTGGTACAGTTAGTATTGATAAGGCTGTTGCCAATATTGGTTATAATAACAAGCCTTTCATTAGTAGCAAAGGTGGCAGTAAGGTAACTCTTAAGGAAGGCGTTTATGATGTTCATAATGTGAGCACTCCTATTGCAGTGGCTCAAGGTGGTACTGTTAATATTGGCGTAGATGGTAATACAGGCAATTTTATCGGCAAGGACTTATCTTTAGTCGGTGATGTCATTGTTAAAAGTGATCCAAATCATGCGTCTGAGATTAATATTGGCATTGATGGTAAAGAGTCACTATGGGACGGTTTAGCATTTAATTTAGCAGATAAAGATGCTAAATATCCAAGTCATATTAATGTATTCCTTGGCGATTATGGTGCTTGGGAACTTTTCTATCAAGGCGGCTTACATGAAGGAACACTAGATGGTGGTACGCAACCTAGCCACGTCCATCGACTTGTAGGTTCCAAGAATCGTAATTATGCTAATATGGTAACCCAAAGTGAGCATAATAAACTCTATGTAGATAAGCTGGAAGGTCATGTAAACTTTATTTACGATCCTAATGATGAAGCTGGGGATACTGAGGACCCAAGCTATCAACCACCAACTAAAACCTATAATGGTGTGACACCAGATTCTTTCTGGGGTGGTGATATCCATATTACAAGTGCGGCTCCTGGTGCGGCTGCTCATGTGTACACGACTCAAAAAGGTCTAGATATGTCTTCTGAAGAAAATGTGAATAAGATTTTAGATAACTTGGCACATAAGATGTATTATCATAACTATGTAAATGGTGAAAGAAACCTTCAAGGCACAGTAGCTATTGCATCTGATGGTTCTGAATCTGGTCGTTTTACAGTTATCACTTCTGGTCATGCTAAAGAAGGCGACATTACATGGCAAGCAGATAAAGATGGTCAAGGTAAATACGTATATGGTGAAAATAAACCAGCTCCGACTCCGAAACCAGAGGTAAAACCGACTCCAAAACCTGAGCCTAAGCCACAACCTAAACCAACTCCAAAACCAGAAGTAAAACCAGAACCGGCTCCAGCTCCAAAACCAGAGGTAAAACCTACACCTCAACCAACTCCAAAACCAGAGGTGGAACCTACACCAGCTCCAACGCCTAAACCTGAGAACAACGGTCATATTCACGTTATCATGGGTGATTTTGATACACCTCATATGCGCGGCGCTCGTTCTGCCATCATGAGTAATATCAATGGTTGGAGAACATTGACAGATAATATGTATCGTCCACGTGTATTGCAACAAGGCGAACCTACAGGTATTTGGGCTCGCGTTGGGGGCGGTAAATACAGCTTTAATGCAAAAGGTATCGACACAGATACAACGTATACACGCATTCAAGGTGGTTATGATGCTAAAACAGGTAGCGGTTGGACTGTAGGTGGTCAAGTTTCTTACCTTCGTGGCAACGATGACTATGTATTCAATGGCTCTGGTAAAGAAAAAACCTTTGCTGTTGGCGCGTATGGCTTGAAAGATCTTGGTAACAACCAATATATTCATATCGAGTCCCAAGTAGGTCGTGCTTCTAACGACTTCACGGCTCGTAATGAAATTGGTGAAAGACTGTCTGGTGAAACTAAAGCGAATGTATACTCTATCGGTGCACGCTATGGTAAAACTGTGAAGCTTTCAAATGGTATATATATTGAACCACAAGCACAATTGAGCTACACTCACTTCGGTGGCGATAGCTTCAATGCTGGTAGCATGCATGTAGAACAATCTAGCGTGAGCAGTACAGCAGGTGGTCTTGGCCTTGAAATCGGTAAAACTTTCGGTGCAGGTAACATCTATACTCGCGTTGGTGTGAACCATGCCTTCTCTGGTACAGTGAAAACTGCGTACACAAGTGGTGCTACTACTAAATACACATCCGAAGACATGAAAGGTACTTGGACAGATCTAGCATTTGGTGGCCGCTATGGCTTCAATACAAACAACAGTATCTTTGCAGATATTAGTACAGGTCTATCTGGCGACTATAAAGCTGGTTGGTCTGTAAATGCAGGATTTACACATAAATTCTAATATAATAGTTACTATATAAATATATAGCACTCATAAAATAAAATGCCCCACGTATTGGATGTAATAATCTAATACATGGGGCCTTTATAATATATTTCGTATATCTCTATAAATAGATTCTTATTGATTCGTCTATATGTTCGCCATATAATTATCTTAGGATAGTCAGGCGAGGTTGGGCCTCTCTTCGTTTAATGAAGGGAGGGTTGTCTATGAGTGATTATGAGTTGATCATGATAATTCTAGAGGCAATGACAGTTGTCATTGCCTTTGGTGCACTTGTGGCTCTTATTTGTCTTGGAAAAGACAAATAGCCCTTCATTATCCTTGGATAATTAGGTAACTGAAAGGCCATTTCATCAATTAATTATAGTTTTGAGATGAGCCCGACGGAACCACTCGCTTGGCTATCTGTTTATATTATAGGGTTTATATCATATATCGTCAAATACAGATAAATACTATATAGTAGTTACTAATAAAAGGCAGTGATTTTGATATGTACCCCCTTTACTGGACAACCAGTAAAGGGGGTACATATCATCTAGTCACTGCCTTTTTATGTTCTAGTTTTATAACTCATATATTAATATTTTAAATTATTTTAAATAAAATTTGAGAAATTCATTTACAATTCACAAAAAATAGTGTATTATTTTAAATATATTTTAAAAGTGTTGGGTGTGAGTTCTTAATAAAGTGAGTATATATCTATATTTTCATATAAATAAAGACTAATAAATCAATTTATAGATATATTCATTTATGAAGAGACTTTCACAAATGTGAGTGTAATTGTATTAATGGTTGAGGTGTAAGAGGATGAGAGGTAGAAATAAGATTTTATTATCTGCTGTTATGATGACCTTATTGTCATCTACGATGGCCATGCCAAGTATATGGGCTGCAGCAGGTCTTAATTCTGATGGACAAATTTTTGCGACTACTGCAGATAGTAAATTTGAGAGTACTGGTAATGCAACTGTTAAAGGTGTAGTAGCATCTAATGGTGGTCAAGTTACGATTGGTTCTTTGGATACTCCTAATACAGCTCAATTGCCTAAACGCTATCGTCAACCAGCTTTCATTACAGGCATGCTGGATAATAGTTCCATTCAAGTGGATGGCGGTGTTATGGATGTGACTACTGCACCATGGGAATCACCATATCCAGTAGCCTTTGCTTATAATAGTAAAGTTAATCTTGGTATCGATGATGCGGGTACTGTAAAACACAAAGTGTTTAATATGCAAGGTGATGTGTTGGTATCAGATAAAATGATGCCTCCTCATCAAGAACAGCAACCATCTGTGATTAATATCGGCCTAGGCCGCGCTCATAATAGTCCTAACCAATTTTCTGGTAAGGCTGTGAACACCTTAGAAGATAAGGGTGGAGAAATCAACATGACCTTTGATGGTGGCATGTGGAGCCATGATAACATGGGCGGCTTGGAATCTTTCAAAATTGATGGTAAAACAGAACGTAGTAGTATTAACAACCTCACAGGTACTCGTACGCGTGAAGGCTTTAGTCGTATTGCACAAGACTCTCGCAGCGATATCCATGTGAATAAGTTGGATGGTCATATCAACGTTATTTATGATATGACTAGTGGAACTGGTTTGAATTTCGGTAAACCAGGTTCCCAAAAAACTGGTCTCGATGCGGCTGATATTGAGGGTGGTAACTTTATTGTAAAATCTGCTGCGGCTGGTTCAGGTGTTCATGGTTATGTGACAGGTGATCATCTTGATACTTCTTCTGAAAGCAATGTAAATAAGATTTTAGATAACTTGGCACATAAATTCTATTATGAAAACTATGTAAAAGGTGAAAGAAACCTTTCTGGTACCGTATCCATCGCTTCTAAAGGCATCGTGTCTAGTTTCCAAAAAGAATTGACTACAGACCAAAAAGAAGGGGATATTACTTGGAAAGACGGCAATGGTCAAGGGTCCTATGTGGCACCAGAACCAAAACCTACACCAACTCCAGATCCTAAGCCAGTTACACCAGTAACTCCGGATCCTAAGCCAGTTACACCGGTAACTCCAGCTCCTAAGCCGGTTACACCAGTAACCCCTAATCCTGTTGTTCGTGGTGCTTATGATACACCTCATATGCGTGGTATTCGCTCCGCTGTAGTAGGTAATATCAATGCTTGGCGTACAGTAGCTGACGATATGTATCGTCCTCGCGTATTGCAACAAGGTGAACCAACTGGTATTTGGGCTCGCATCGGTGGCGGTAAATACAGCTACTCTGGCAGTGGTATTGATACAGCTACAGATTATACACGTATCCAAGGCGGTTATGATGCTAAAATCAGCCGTGGCTGGACTGTAGGTGGTCAAGTGTCCTACCTTCGCGGTTCTGAAGACTATGTATTCGATGGTTCCGGCAAGGTAAAATCCTTCTCCGTTGGTGCTTATGGTTTGAAAGACCTTGGTAAGGATCAATATGTTCATGTAGAAACTCAAGTAGGTCGCGTATCTAATGACTTTACAGTTCGTAATGAAATTGGTGAAGTCATGTCTGGTGATGCGAAATCTAATGCGTACAGCATCGGTGTTCGCTACGGCAAAACATTGAAATACGCTAATGGTTTCTATGTAGAACCACAAGCACAATTGAACTTTACACACTTTGGTGGCCGTAACTTTACTGTAGATAATGTATCTGTTAACCAATCTGGCGTAAATAGTACTACTGGTAAGCTTGGTTTTGAATTGGGTAAACAGTTCGGCAATGGTAACCTTTATACACGCTTTGCAGCAGGTCATGCTTTCACGGGCAATGTAAAAACTGCATTCTCTAGTGGCAATGTTGTGAAATTAACAGAACAAGACCTCAAAGGCACTTGGACTGAATTAGCATTCGGTGGCCGTTATGGCTTTAATAGTAACAATAGCGTATTTGCTGATGTTGCGACCGGTTTGTCTGGCGATTACCAAGCAGACTGGGGCGTAAATGCAGGTTTTACACACAAATTCTAATATATAGGAAAGTATGTGCATTGACACATAATTTTTCGAACATAAATTATATATTGTAATCATGGCCATATATCTGTATGTCCGTATAGATATATATTTCCTTCACATATATAACCCCTTACATATATACAACGTATCTATCTATACATCTACATAGCATCCATATGCAACTTCCCCTTATTATCATGCAATTACAATCCTTAAGGATGCTATGCTCCCCCTCTTATCACATAAGTGTATGGCCTATTTTATTATATTTAGACCTCGTCTAAATGTAATATACTAACCTTCTTAAATACAATGCAAAAGAACCCTCTATAGACGCATGAGATAATCCAATCTTCGTTTGAATATAGGATATACTCGTTATATGTATCTATAAGAGGGTTCTTTTGTATTAATTTTAGTTTAAAGATAAACCTTTTTTTTGATTATCTTAGGTGCTATAATTAGAGAAAGGAGGCAAATACTATGTTAATTGATTTTTCCGTTGCTGGCTTTGCATCGATACAAAAAAGACAAGAGTTAACATTTTGTGCTTTCAGTGGGCAAAGAATTAAAGGTACTAAATATGAAGATAATTATATATTGACAAGTGAATCACGACCTGCTAAATCTACTATTATATTTGGTAATAATGCAGTTGGTAAAACTAATTTATTGCATGCTATAGATTCTTTGATTCATATTATTAAAGATGAAAAGATTTTTTCTAATAATCGATTATTTAATATATTGTCAAATCATATTCAATATAATATAACAGTAGAATCTAAACAAGAAAACTTATATCAATACTCTCTAGTTATTGATAAAAACCAGACCGTATTATCTGAAAAGTTAGAACAGAATAATAAAATTATATATAAATTTGAAGATAATATCTTATCCAGTGATGTCTTAGAGGATACTGTTACAGAAATTTATTCTCGTAAATCAACTGCAACTATTCTTTCAAAGATAAAAGATTTTATTAGCGATATTTATATTGATTTTATAGATACTATAAACTCTATCAGTATTATTACTGATCCTTTCATTAATCCTGATGTTAAACGATTTAATATAACTATTAATGAAGAACAGAGAATTTTAATTGAGGAGAATAAGGATTTAACATTAGAAATTTTAGCTCAATTGGATGGAACAATTTCTTCAATTGAATTAGAAAAAAGAACTATAGCAGAGGAAGAGGCTGTTACATATGATGTATATATTGTGCGTGATTTAGAAGAACAAGGTCCTATAAAACTACCATTAGCTTATGAATCAAAAGGGATAAAGCGTATAATGGCAATACTTACATCGCTCCTTCGCGTTCACAATGGTAGAACGGTACTAATTGATGAACTAGATGCATCAATTAGTACTAAATCTCTTATTTTACTTTTTAATCATATTATCAACTCTAATTCCAATACTTGTGGTCAATTGGTTGTTACATCTCATAATTTAGAACTTTTTAATATTAATTTATTTGCACCAGAACAAATTTATATCACTACGAAAGATCAAACATTGTCTACTATAGTTAATTCGTTAGCTGATTTTGATTTGAGAAGTAATAAAAAAAGGTTGGCTATCGACTATTTACAAGGAAAATTCGAGGTATAAAGTCATGCCAACAAAGCCTAAACGTATTAGAAGAAATCTTAAAACTAGCTTAAAGATTCAAGTTGTGTGTGAAGGAGATACTGAATATAGTTATCTATATAGTATCTTGAAAGGGTTATCTAATGTTGAAGTTTATTCCATAAATGGTGGAGGATACGGTAAATTTAGTAACCATATAGAGAAAAATTCATCTTTATATAGTATATTTCTAGTAGTTGTAGATTTAGATAAAGCGCAAAATAGGGATAGTGAGTGTAAGTTATTGAATCGTTTAATTAAGGATTTAGACCTTTTAGATAGACGTAATTGTATATTTTTGAATGGTCCTGATATTGAGTATTGGATTGCCTGTTGTATAGGCAATCCTAATGACACTCTTACTGAATTGAGTAAGTTAGGATATGTTAAAGGCAACACAGTTAATACTTTTTTGAATAACCAGCATGGTAGTATAGATATTGCTAAACAGCATGTTAATAGTACAAGGATTTACTACAGTAAGCCAAATGTTGATTGTAAATATGGTCTGTATAAAGAGTTTTTAAATGAACGTCAGAGTACTTTAGGAAATTTACTACCCTATATAGAAGAATTAAATAAGTCGTAGAAATATTTAGGTTAACTTATTGATTATAACGAAAGAATCCACTTACTATCTAGAAAAAGAAGTAGTAAGTGGATTTTTTATATATTGATTTTATTTTCTAAAGTATCCAAGATATTCTAGATGGATAAGAACTTCTTTTAAGTATTGTTCTGTTGGGACTTGATATGTGTAACCGTCTTTCGTAGTACGTTCTACAGTTAGACCATTTTCATCCATAATTTGTAGTAATGTATCACGTGTGGTAGGTTTAGTTAGTAACTTCGCAATAAATAGTACTCCATTATCGATACGTTCATCAATTTGGTTATACATATTGCCAAAGGCCGTATATTGGTTGCCACCATCTTCTATGAGTGTTTTCATATAGTTGACGAAAGGCTCAGGTATATAGCTTTCATTTTCAACAAATGGGATGATAGGATAGGCTTCGCCACAAATGTTGAGATTTCCTGTGATAATTAGGACTAGTAGGCGTCGATAGAGATGATTGTTATCAATGTTATATCCTGGGTACTTACTATTGATATGATCTATAATATCTTGCACTGTAAATTGTTTAGCAGTATCCATTAACTCTTTGATTGCAATATGGACTGTATCGGTCCAGTCGGATGGAACACCTTCTTTATTGGAAGAGGTCGATACATAGTATAGGCTATTTAACATACTAACTGTTACTGTTTCTTCACGATTGATCTTTGATTCATTGGATTGTTTTGTTAATAGACTCATGCGGAATTGTGTATCATATACATAGTCATAAAACTGTTCCTTATCAATATAGTTACTATTGGATAAGGTTCGGATATTGTTCGCCACATCATCTGCTAACCAAGATATAAATGATCGTTGTAGTACTTCGTCACCAATATAGGCACAGCCTTGTTTCTGAGCACGTTCTATAAATTCAGATACGTAAACAGGATCATTAAAGGCTTCTAAATATTCATGGGCCACATAATAATCATTAGAGTTCAGTACTCGTTGAATATTATTAATTTTATAATCTGATTGAGTACGAGAACGTTCATCACTACTCATGGTATCTGCTACCATTTTCAATACATTTTTTGTATATAATGTACGCTCTAACAGATTTTGATCCATAGCCCGTTTTTCCGAGTACAACATAATATCCCGCAATTGCTCTAGGCGTTTCCAACCTGGGTATGTGTTATAGGATACATAAGCGATACCGTTATCGGATAAGTTCACATTACAGATACTTAGAATTTTATCCTTTACTATATCAGGAACCCAAGACCAAATGCCGTGGACGATGATGTAATCAAAGGTACCAAAGCTTTCATCAATGTCGAGGATATCTTTTTCTAATAATGTCACATTGGTGAGGCCTATGGATTGTATAATTTCATTGCCGTGTTGTACTTGTACGCCTGATAGGTCGATGCCTGTGAAAGTTGCTTCTGGATAGTACAGTGCTTGCGGTATGAGATTACCGCCACAGGAGGCACCTAATTCAAGAACGCGGGCACCCTTGATTGGTGCAGGAGTAAGACCATACATTTTAGCCTTAGCTTGCAAATTATTAATATTCGTACTAGAAAAAGGCTTGGATACATAGAGGAATGAATCATACGAGTCCTTTAGCTCATTTATATTGACCTGTAATTCATCAGGTATAGTCGAATGATTGGTAATTACTGTATTCTTTTTTGTATTTGTTTTCTGTTTTGTATCTTGTTTTCTCATATACTAACCCCTGAAATAAATTTTTAAGTATATAACGTTGGGTATAGTATAGCATATAAAAAGAACTGCATCCTAAAATTATTTTGATATAGGGTGCAGTTCTTAATTGTTGTGTGATTATGGGTGCATTATTTATTTAATTTTGCCATGAGTTGATGTACAGTTTCTTGTAGCTCTTTATTTTGTGTTTCTAACGCTTGTACACGAGCTTCAAGGTTTTGATTATGACTAGTTACCTGAGATTTACCAGGTTTATAGGTAACACCTACATTTGCCATAATGTGGTTATTAAGTGTAACACCAGTAGTTAATAATAGATTGTCTCGATGGTAATAGCCAACACCAAGAGCGAGGGCATTGGCATTTTTATAATGGCCGTAGCCAGCCATGTATTGAACACGATTGTCTGGGTCATAAGCCATTGGGTGTAATGCAGCCAATGCAGCGGCACGAGCATCGCCCTTATTGGATTCGGATTCAACACGTTGTACATTTTGCTCTACGCGACTAATGGAGTCATGTAGTTGTGCATTTGTACTTTGGTTAAGGGTATCGATCATTTGGTGAACCCCATATAATTGAGATCCGTTGATGGCATCTGTAGAAGTGGCACTAACACGACCAGCTGCTACATTTGTAATAGTACGTTCCTTGTCTTTGGCACCTACGGATACGGTGGAGATAGGTGTAGTGCCTGCATAATTTACTGTTTTTCCATTGTTAAAGGTATAACTTGATGTACCTACCACATCGCCATCCGTAGAGTCATTGCCGAGGATAACAGCATTCTCTAAGGCTGTAGTTACATTGTTACCCATAACAAAAGTGTTGTTTCCAGAAATATGGTTATAGTTACCAATACTATAGGCACCGCTAGCATCGATGGCCGTTTTATTATATTCGCCTTGACCAAATACGCCAGATTCAGTGGCTTTATTAGATAAAGTATTATAGGAACCGATAGCGAGACCCTTGTTGGCATTGATGTTTGTGTAGTGACCAATACCGAGGGTAAAGTCTCCATTTACAGAGGATCCAGAACCGATTAGAACGGAGTTGTTTCCCTTACTGTTGGCACCTTGATAATGACCAATCCATACATTTTTTGATCCTTCAGATTTTTCACCCGATTGGGTACCCATCACAATAGACATGGTTTGCTTTGCATTGTTCGCTGCCATGGCACCGGCAATGACGTTAAAATCACCTGTGCTGTTTATAAAGCTTTTACCGCCTAAGGTAATATTGCCGCCACCTTTAGATCCGTTACTAGCTAAAGCACCGATGGCTACATTGTTACCATTTGCGTTAACACTGTTAATCACTTGGTGGGTACTATTCGCTGCACCCGCCGCTCTACCGAGCGTTACATTACCGTCGTTAGTAAATGTAGTTCCTACAGCACCAACGTTTCCGTTGTTTTCTACAATGTTGACAGGTGCTACAGGCGCTGCCGATACAATTCCCATAGATAATGCAGAACACACAATACCTGTTAATACAAAATGTTTCTTACTCATCACAATACACTCCTTTGCATATTACGACTTCACAAAACTTTCATATCAGTTACAGTTTCATAATAATACGGAATATTCATGTTGTAAATGAATATTTTGTATATTATGGGGCATAAATACACCATAAATGTATATTTTAGAGAATGTTTATGCAATGGTATAAAAGCGTTTAACTCGAAACGGAAAAGGTTAATCTACATAGAGAAATTTCTCTATAGTTTTGTCTATTTATGGCTTTGATTTCTTGACAGTAGTATCCATTATTCGTTACACTAATATATATTTCATTTATTGTTCATGAATTTTAGGTGTAGAGAGTAATGAAGCGTATTGTGTGTATTGCTTTAGGTGCCCTATTGTGTTGTGTGGGTTCAGCTGAGGCAGAAAAACAACAACTACATACAGATAAAGGAGTAGTAGAGGACTTTCATATTACACCGGCATCGACGCCAGATCATATGATAGGTGAAAGTGGACCGCTCATTATGGATCGTCAAGATGCTAAGACGGTAAAATATAGTAATGTTGATGCCGTAAACCGTGCTATCAATGCAGTGGCTATGTCGAATGTGTCTAATGCTATGTATGGCTCTAAAGGGAAACCGTGGATGCGACGTACTACATTGAGCTTCCAGTTCCAAGAGGGATGGAAGCCGTTGTATTCGGTAGAGACCGTACAACCGTTAGGCCATTATGATACTATGTCGCGAGATGTATGGTTTACACAACAACGTATATCTCGAGCGTCAGACATTGGTACAACCCTCAATGTAGGTGTTGGTTATCGACGTATCTCCAAGGATGACCGCCACCTCTACGGAGCTCATCTATTCTATGATCATCGCTTCCTTCGTCATCACGATCGTCTTAGTGCAGGTCTTGAATATATGTCTGGTGAAAGTGAATTCCGTTTTAATTGGTACGGAGCAGCATCAGATGAGCGCGTTCTCGATGCAAACCTTCACACCTTAGAACGAGTGTCCAATGGGTATACCATAGAATATGGTAAGACCTTTAAGAATGCTCGTTGGGCTAGGGTGTATCTCGAAGGATACCACTGGGATCAAGAACGACAGGCGGATAAGAATGGTTTCCGTATAGGGTCGGAAATGCAACTTACACCACGTGTATCTATAGATATGGGATATAATAAACCAGAGCATAGCTCTGGTGGTGCATATGGCAAGATTACATTCCGTTTAGCAGGTGCTCCGATGGCCTGGTATGGAGGTAAGCATCATTTAGAAGAAACGGTAAAAGTGAGAGATAAGATGCTTAACATGGTAAGGCGCCATAATACGGTATGGGTGGAATAATTATGAAAACATCTAAAATCTTATTAGCAGCTATGGTTTTATCCACAGTAGCTACAGGGGTATTAGCAGAAGAAGTTAAAACTTGGGATATTGTTCCTACAAATAGAAATGCTAATGAAAATTATCATGTAACTTTAAACTACTTAAATAGTCGTCCAGAGTCATATGCGAATGTGGAGACCAATCTAGATTTTATTAGAATTCATGATAAAAATGATCAAATAACAGAAATTAGTGGTAGATCTGTATCAGTACATTCAAAAGACAGATAAACCCATAACGATTTATACCCTGGCTACTTTAGCATGATTGGTGACAATAATAGCTTTGAAGCTCGTACTGGATATTTACGTCTTCTCAATGGACCAGAAAATGGTGAAACTGAATTAAATGGCCGTAATATTACAATTATGAGTGTCGATGGTGATGAGCGATATGCAAAATTTGGTTTAGATGAAATCAATGCAGGTAATCAACAAATCAACAATGTGAAAGCTGGCGTAGCAGATACAGATGCGGTAAATGTAAGACAATTAAAAGAAGTTGAAGCAGAAGCTAAAAAACATACCACAGTTGTAGCAGGGGATAATACAACTATAACAACTAGCACTAATACCAATGGCGGTACTGAATATAAAGTAGGAGTAAATAAAGATGTTGATTTAACCCAAGAAGGCTCTTTACGTACTGGTAAAACTAGAGTATCTAATTATGGACTCAAAGTTAAAGCAGCCGATAACTATTATACTGTAGTTACTACAGGTGAAGTTACTGTAAACGAGCCTGATGGTAGCGGAACTCTTACTAATGGTAATGTCATTTTATATAACTATACAGATGGATCTGCTTCCAAACTTAACACTAAAGGTGTTATTGCAGAGGGTCCTGATCGTTCAGTATTATTTACTACTGAAGGGATTTATGCTGGTGATCAAATTATTAATGCCGTAAAAGCTGGTGTTGAAGATACTGATGCAGTAAACGTAGCACAACTTAAACGTTTACAAGATCAAATCACAGCATCTTCTAGTGTTACAACTGTAACAGCTGGCGACCATATTAAGGTAACACCGACTGTTAATGGTAATACTCGCGATTACAAAGTATCTTTTGCTGATGATATTGCTAACCAAATTAATAACAATACGACTAACATCACTAATAATACAACTAATATTAATAAAAATGCTGCAGATATCAAGAACATTAAGGGCGGCCTTTCCAAGATGGATAAACGCATCGACAAATCTGTAGCAGGTGCTGCAGCGTTGGCGGCTTTACATCCACTTGATTTTGATCCAGATGCTAAATGGGACTTTGCTGCAGGATATGGTCACTATCGCGGTGGTGATGCGGCAGCTATCGGTGCTTTCTACCGTCCTAACGAGGATGTACAACTTAGCATCGGTTCCACAGTAGGCAGCGATGAAACAGTATTCAATGCTGGCTTGTCTGTGAAAGTAGGGGCTCATAGTGGTGTATCTCGTTCTCGCGTAGCGATTGGCAAAGAGGTATTGGCTCTTAAGAAAACTGTAGCTGAACAAAATGCACAAATCCAAAAATTGACTGCATTATTGAACGGTGTAGCTGGTACTAAGATGAAAGCTGACCACACTACATTATTCCCAGATGTGGCTGCAAACCATTGGGCATATGAAGCAGTAAGTGATTTATCTCGCCGTGGTCTCGTTGAAGGCTATCCAGATGGCACATTTGGTGGTGACCGCTTGTTAACTCGTTATGAATTCTCACAAATTGTATACCGTGCAATCCAAGACGGTGTAACAGTAGATGATCGCCTCGTTACTGAATTCAGCCCAGAAATGGCATTGTTCCGCGTGGACACAATAGCAAAAAACGCTCAAGGTGAACCAACCATTGAACGCGTTCGTGTAAACAAAAAATAGAATAGGTTATTACATAATTACTGGCTACTACTTAATTATATTTAGAAGTGAGGTAATCTATGTAGTAGTCGAATCAAAAAGCGTAACTGATATAGACGGCACTCTATACCAGTTACGCTTTTTTGTGTGATTGAGTTTAATTTCATCAATACTTCATATATAAATTAATACATGAAAAAATAGTGAAATAGTTTATAAAAAACTACAATAATCTAAAATAGAAATTCTTCGATCATCGATATTTTAAAGATAATATATAAATGCGTTTTGAAATCGATAAAAATCAATGAGATTAAATCTATTAATCGTTTATTTATAACTTACATTAATATAAATATTGAAAAAAACCGTATTGCATAGAGAAAATTAGATTGAGCTTTATAAAATAGAATTAAAACACACAAAAAATGAGTAAAAAAACACCCATATATTAAATTTTCTTTAATAAAATAAAGGTTCCAGTAATAAACTTTATGAATTATGATAAAAACATGAAGGAAGCTATTTACAACATTTTCGATATATGATATTCTGTTCATGACACAAAATGAAAATAATATGAAAGACACTCAGAAAGCCATTAATTATGGGATATTTGGACTTTTAGCCTTTTGTATTTATTGATTATTATTTATAAGGATTGTAATTGTGTCTAGTTTAAGAAAGGGGTTCATAGAAATATGAATAAGATCTTTAAAGTAGTTTGGAGCAAATCTAAAGAATGCTACGTAGTAGTATCTGAAGTTGCTAAAAACAATGGTGGTAAGAAAAAAGTTCTTGCTAGCGTATTAGCTGGTTTGGCTATGGTAGGTGCTGGTGCAGTTGGAACAGGTGTTCAGGCAGCTGATTCGAATTCTGCAACGACAATGAATTCATCCAAACAAATTAATGTTTGGGCTACAACACCTGAAAATAATGCTACAGCTCGTGGATCGGGTTCTGGTACTGCAAATGCTAATGATGTAAGAGAATCCCAATATGGTGATGAAATTAGTGTTGCCATTGGTGCAAAAAATGTTGTTAGAAGTACTGATACTGCTAACCAAGGTGGCGGTAGTTCTGTAGCTCTTGGTAATAAAAACACTTTGAAGGGTAACCGTAATGTTGCTGTTGGTACTGGTAATAAAACTTATGGCGAAGATAGTATTGCCGTTGGTAGTAATGTAACAGTTGCTACAGGTCGTGGTATTGCAATTGGTAATGATTATAATAATACTCATACAATTGCATATGGTGCAGGTGAACCAAGTGAAACTGGTGTGACAGGCAATGCATTTGCTCTTGCAATTGGTAATGGTGCTCAAGCTGACGGTCGAGCTAATAATGCTTCCGGTGGTATTGCTATTGGTCAAGATGTTAAGGCAACACATAAAAATACAATTGCAATGGGTGTTCAAGCAAAAGCTACTGGTGCTCAAGCAATTGCATTTGGTACGGGTGCAAATGCTAGTAGTTCTGGTACAGTTGCTATTGGTCAAGTTTCTTCTGCTACACAATATGCCGCACTTGCATTTGGTAATCAGTCTGCAGCCAGTGGGCAGAGTTCTGTTGCAGTAGGTCGTAAATCCAAAGCTTCTGAATTCGGCACTGTTGCATTAGGTTATGGTGCAGAGGCAACTGGAAAACAATCTATCGCTATCGGTGGTGATGAATATGGTAGTACATATCAACCAGGGATTGAGGATGGCGCAGGTAAAACGACAACGGCTTCTGCAGATAATGCGATTGCATTAGGCCATAATGCAACTGCTAATATCGCAGGCGGTGTAGCTCTTGGCTCTGAATCCAAAACAACTGTTGCAGCTGGTGTAATTGGTTACAACCCAGCAGATAGCCGTACTAACAAATATAGCACTCAAGCTGGTGCAGTTGGTACATCTACTCTAGCAGCAGTTTCTATTGGTGAAGGCGTTACAAAAACTCGTCAATTGACAGGTCTTGCTGCAGGTAAAGAAGATACTGATGCTGTTAACGTAGCTCAATTGAAAAACGTTAACTTGAAATATGCTGCTGATACTGGTAACAGCGATGTATTGTTGAAAGATGGTACATTAACTGTAAATGGTGATAATGACATTATCTCTACTTCTGTAGAATCAAATGGCGCTATTAAAGTTACAGCTAAAAAAGGTGCTAACATCACAACTAATGCTGACGGTAAAGCAGTAGCTCCTACTACAAACGGCATTGCTACAACTGACAATGTAACTCAAGCAATTAATAACTCTGGTTGGAAAGTAACTTCCTTAAATAATGGTGGTACTACAAACGGTACAACTTCCGAAAAAGTAAGCCCTGGCGACACTGTTACTTTCAGTGCTGGTAAAAACATTGTATTAGATCAAGCTGGTAAACAATTCACATATTCCTTGAATAAAAACGTTGATTTGACTAACGGTGGTTCTTTAACAATTGGCGACACTGTAATGAATAACGGTGGTATGTCTATCACTGGTGGTCCATCTGTAACTAAAACTGGTATCGACGCTGGTAGCAAAAAAATCACTAACGTAGCTAAAGGTACTGACGATACTGATGCTGTTAATTACAGCCAAATTAAAGGTTTAAGAACTGAAGTTAAAGCTGGTACTGGTATTACTGTAACTCCAACTAAAGGCACAGATGGTCATGACATCTATACAGTAAGCTCTAATGCAACAGGTGGTACAGCTTCTACTGAAAGCGTAGTTAAAAAAGCAGCTGCATCTGGCGATACTAACATTGCTGATGTTTCTGTTGCAGGCGGTAAAAATGTAAATGATCCTGGTGCTCAATACGAAGTATCCGTTTCTAAAAATGCTGTTA
>JAGZGB010000066.1 GCA_018367495.1 Veillonella sp.
CGAGAGTCCTGCACCTACAATAACACCTATGTAGGCAAATGCAATTTTCCATGATTGTTGCATTATATTTTCCTCCTTTCAAATACATAACTTAGTATATAAAATAATATTATATCATACTAATGATTCAATTGATGGAAATCATACTGCCAATCTCTATAAGATTAGCTAAGAATGGACCCATTTATAGGCCTTAAGTTCAATACACTAACTATTGAATTGACGGCGTGTCCATTTGAAAATACTGCCTCATAAATGTAATATATATCACATTTTTGAGGCAATAGAAATAAGATAGTAAGAATGCTAAAAATGCATAGTGTGAAAATTTTATTAAAAGAAAGAAAATAAAAGAAAAACCACAGAAAATGAAGATTCAAATGTTTTAATTCCTGTTTTTCTGCGGTTTAAGATCACAAATCGATTGATTTATATGAATTTGTTATAGATTGATGATTATAATTTAGGATGTTATTTATTTAAGTTTTCCACAATACTTAAAATATCTTCTGCTTTATGGGCAATATGTGTTACGCCTAATTTTTGGTGGAGAGATTCTTCTCTAAAGCCCCAGGTAACACTGATGCAAAGCAAGCCAGAGTTTTTCGCAGTAGCTACGTCAACTTCAGAGTCACCTACATAAATAGATTCTTCTGGTGTAGACCTTAGTTCTTTTAATGCTTGAAGTACCATGTCTGGTGCGGGTTTACGTTGTAAGCCTGGTCTTTCACCAATAGCAACAGGTAAGCGATCACCAAAGTATTCTTTGTTGAGTGGCGTTACACCTTCTTGGATTTTGTTAGATACGATAGCCAATTTATAGCCTTGCTCACGTAATACATCAAGCATGTCTAGGATGCCTGGGTAGGGAGCTGTTGTATCTTTCAGATGCTCACTATAGTATGCTTTGAATTCTTCAATGTATGGCTCTAATTCGTTGTCTACTACAGAACTTGGTAAACATTGACGCATCAAGTAGGTAACTGCATTTCCGAGGGCTGCTTTTACCTCTGCTAGAGATTTTTCAGGAAAGTTATGTGTACGTAGGATATGATTTACAGCATTCGCTAAATCTGTAGCCGTATCGAGCAATGTGCCGTCGCAATCAAAAACGATAGTAGTATATTTCATGGGAACCTCCAATACGAAATCTATATGTACTTTATAAGTATAAGATAAATAGGGAGAAAATCAAGGGAATAGGCTCATGACCTAATATAAATTATGTTACAATAGTAGCAGTACTAATTACAGTGTATAGGAGGCGCAGTATGACTGAAATACAAGCTCTTTTATTGATAAAATCTATTCTTGAATCCGCAGATATTCATGGTATTGAAAATATTCTAGCCGAGGATTGCGAGTACATGTCCACAGGGCGTGGTATTATTGGTCGCAATCGAAATGAAACCATTGAGTTTTTGTCCTCTATGGCTGAATCTATTAAGGCCGATAATGTGCCTGTTACGTGCAAGGTCATGCATATTACCGATGTGTACGAGGAGGATGCGTTATTCCATGAGGGCCGTCATGGTTTGACTGTTTCTTATGAAAGCGGCGATAACTATGTGTACATGATTTTTGTAGATATAAATGATGAGGGGCTCGTAGACCGTATCGTATCTAGTCAGGAAAACTATAGTATTGCGTATGATGACCTTCGTTTTGGCGATGATGAAAGCGAGTATGCTTTTATTTCTGCACCAACTACTGTGAAAGACTGGATTACAGCCCTTAGCATGTGGCTTGAAACAGCGAATGTCGATGTGGATGATTTTTATCAGTACATCGATGAAGATACACGTGTTGTATTCCAAAAAGGCGATGCCGAATCCATCACCCTTGAAAGCGGCCTTGATGTAGAGGATTATTTTGATCAGTTAATGAACCAACATTTTGATGCTGTACCTCATATCATTCGTGATGAAGAAGATGGATTAATCTTAACTTACGGTCCTATGAGCGCCATTGCTACTCTTAATGAAGAGGGGGTATTAGCTCTTATCAGTATCTATATCGATACACGCGACGAAGACGAAGCTACAGATGAGGTTGGCTATATCGAAGAGGACTTAACGAAGAAAACCATCATCGAGGATGATTTATATTAGTTGATACTACTAATTAGGTATATCTAATTTGAATTAGAAGATAAAATAAAAGCTACCAGTTATATATCTTTTGGACTACTTTTTATTACTAAAGGTGAGTCACTAGATGATATGAATAACTGGTAGTTTTTTATATTATTTACATTTCGTCATGGTACTTAATGAGACCAGCCTTTTTCTTTCTCCAATAGGAATAGTAGAATGGCAAGATTACAATACAGCCGCCTAGCCCCCATAGTAATTGGTTAGTTTGTGCTTGAGCGAGCATCCAAAGGGATGTTCCTATAGCAACGACTGGGATTAAGTAGCCACCAGGGATTGTATAAGATCGAGCTTTATCTGCCCATTTACGACGGAAGATAATAACAGCCAAACATGTTGGTAGGTATTGTGTAAAACGAGATACCGCACTAATAGCTGCTAGTGTTGTAAAGGAACCAGACCATGCAAGTAATACACTGGCAATGGCAGTAACGATAGCTGCTACGTATGGGGCATTGTAACGATTACGTTTTGCTAGTGCGCTTGGTAACATACCGTCTTCTGCCATGGAGGTTGCTACACGAGGCGCATAGTAAGCTTCTGCAAAGTTGATACCACCCATAGAGATTAATGTGCCTATTAATACGATATACATACCAACAGGACCAACGATTGCATTAAACGCATCTTGTACTGGAGCCTTTGTATTTGCTAAGTCAGTGCCAAGTACACCAATCGATACGGCAAGTATAGCCATATATAGAACAGATACGAGAAGCATACACATGATAATAGCACGGGGCAAATTCTTTTTAGGGTTTTTCATATCCTCTGCAGCAATGGCAATAACTTCAAAGCCTGTATAGGCAAAGAAGAGAAGAACCGCTGCTTGTGCAAATGATCCATCTACATAAGTATCTTGAGGGAAGACTGGCGTAAAGTTAGCACCATTAATAAAGAAGATGCCAATCGCAATAAACAGGGCAAGAGGGACTAACTTAGAAATGGTCATTAAGTTGTTGACGAATTTGGATACGTTAACACCAAAGATGTTTACAATGGTAAGACCTACAATCAAGATAAATGAAATGACATCTTTTGCAAAATCGCCACTTAAGGCTGGCACTGCAGCACCTAATGCGGTAGCAAAGCCAACGGCCATAGCCGCCCAGGCAATGACGGTTACAATCCATTTAAGGACGCCTACTTCAAAGGCCCAAAAGTCACCTAATGCGTGCTTTGCATATAGATAAGGACCACCATTACGTGTAAATAGGCTAGCTGCTTCAGCAAAGCAGAGGGCGATACAGCCTGCTATAACAGCGTCGAATAACAGGACGCCTAAGCTAGCAGAACCAATGATAGAATATGCTTTGTTTGGTAGTAGGAAAATACCTGTCCCTACAATACCATTCATGCCCAGAAGTACAATACTCCAAAAGCCAAATTTTCCTGTTTCTTTCATACTAAAACCTTCCTACTATTTAGTTATATTTTCTCGAGCTGCTGTTACAAAGGCAGCAAATAAACGTTTTGCATTCTCATCTGTTTCAGACATCATTTCTGGATGGAATTGGCAGGCTACTAACCAAGGATAGGAAGAGTCTTCTAAACCCTCTACAGTACCATCCTTAGCTCTTGCTACCACTTGTAATCCTTTACCAACATGTTTTATTGTTTGATGATGGTGGGAATTTGTAATCCATGTGGATCGTCCAATAGCGCTAGCTAGTTTGGATTCAAATTCAATGTCTACTGTATGAGTGCCAAGAGAAGGGGTTTGGTTTTGTGAATGTTTAATCGTACAGTTTTCGTCATACTTCAAATCTTGGTATAGAGAGCCGCCACGATATACATTTAAAATTTGGATGCCTCGGCAAATACAAAAGATAGGAATTTGTTTTTCTTCTGCTGCTTTTAATAAAGCAAAATCGAATTGATCTCGCTCAGGGAATACATCACCTAAACCTTGCAATGGTTCCTCATCGTAATTAAGTGGAAATACATCGTGACCACCAGATAATAACAGGGCATCTAATTTTGCTACTGTTTCTCGAGCTACATCAAGATTTTTAGTAAATGGAATAATAACTGGAATGCCGCCAGCTTCTTCAATGGAGCGAGGATAGTCATGGTTTACGTAAGAACGTAACAAATCTACGTAGGCCCCACTAGCATCTCGTAAGATATTGCCAGATACACCAATGAATGGTTTTGTCATAATATCACCTCATATGTGTAAAAAATTGTACAATTAATATAATTTTAGTATATCAAATAATTGTGAATAAATAATACTACTATTGTAATTAATTATAAAACTTATACATACTAAAATATGTTAAGAATGATACATTTTCTAAAATTCATATTGCTTTTGTAGGAAAATTATATACATATATGTTTTGTTAAAAACATGGTATGATAGATTATAAATAAACTGTACGGGAGGTTTACTATGGTTTTTCTTACATCCTTACAGAGCATTATACCTATTGTATTGCTTATATCGTTGGGATATATATTAAAAGGGCGAGGGATGTTTCATCCTATCTTTAGTGGTAACCTGTCTAGATTTATCATGTCTGTTGCGTTACCAGCTGGTGTATTTGTATCGGTATTGCATCATCTACATACATCGGATTTATGGAATCTTCGATATGGGATGCTAGCCGTTACATTAACCTATGTAATTGCGTATATCGTTGCTTTCATCATGATGAAAGTATTGAAAGTACCTCGAGGTAGACGTGGTATTTTTATAAATATGGTAGTTAATGATAACTGTTTGTTTATTGGATTACCAGTGCAAATTGCACTCTTTGGTCAAGATGCACTGCCATATTTCTTGTTATATTATATCGGTAACACTATTTCAGTATGGATGGTGGGGGTATTCCTTATAGAATTAGATCCACTGCCAAATACCGAATTAGGTTTTAATAATAGTAAATCTGATGGTATAAGTAATAGCACTGTAGCTACAGAAACAAAGCGTAAGAAGTTTAAATTTGATTTGAAGAAGTTATTACCTCCACCATTGTTAGGGTTCTTTGTAGCATTGATATTCTTATTCTTTGAAATTCCTTTAGCACCAATTTTACATACTACATTGAATTACATAGGTGATATGGTAACTCCATTATCCTTGATTTATATTGGTATCGTACTTCATGATGCGGGGCTAAAAAGTATGAGTCTCAATAAAGATTCCATTGGTGGTATTATCGGTCGTTTTGTAATTTCACCGATTATCATGCTCTGTGTCATTCTGGGCTTGCAATATGGTGCAGGTATCGTCCTAGAACCAATAGCAATCATTACCTTCGTTGTACAATCGGCGGGTCCTGTTATTGCAGTACTACCAATCGTAGCCAATGAAGCAAAATCTGATTTGCCATTTGCTACAGGACTTGTCATGATTAGTACTATATTATTTGTGGTAGCGATACCAATTATTATGGAAATTCTAACTATGATAGGGATAACAGCATAAACTAAAAGGTCTGACTATAGAGTTAGACTTTTTTCTATTCCTATATAAGTAAAATTGATAAAATATAAAATAAGTGTTAAAATTATAAATAAATATATGTATTTAAGGAGAGAGATATGAAATTAAGACATTTGTTATTGTTAAGTTGTATTGGATTTATAGGGACTATAGGGGTATCTCATGCCATTGATGTTAATATCCCTGGTGCTCGTCCAGATATTGCGAAAGAGGCCTATCAAGAATATCGTATTCAGGGGGACGTGGCAAAAAAAATTGATGACCGTCAAGCAAGGGAAGTAAAAAAATGGGCACAAAATCAACCAAATTATAATAATGAAAAATTAGCTGATGATATTTATAGATCACAAGAATTAGTGAGGGCGATTTATCAGTCTAAAACTGTATATATTATTACAGATAATGGGGCAGATATTAAATATACTAGTCCAAAAGAAAGTATATTAGGATGGTCTATTGATCCTAAACATTTTTCTAAATATCCTATTAAGAATGGTGGCATAACTTTGTCAGGAGTAGCTGATTATGGCTATGAAACAAGACCACAACCTAAAGGTTCTAAGTGGGAAAATACAAATGTTGAGTATGCAGACGTAAATAAATCTATCATACAGGATGTGATTAGAAAGAATTTAGAAAAAGAAAAGATAGTTCCTCGGTTTGTAGATGGCGGTGTGTTTACATATCCTGGTTTAGAAAAAGCAACTTGGGATGTAATAGGTTTAGATAACCATCATGTAGAGGGGACCATCAATTTTACACTACCAAAAACGCCTACTATTTCCTATCATATTGGTCAATCTCTTAATAAAGATATTATAAAAAATATTATTAAAGATGATACTCAACGATCAATATCGGATACGATGGGACCATTGGCTAATTTTGTGTTACCTTCGATTAAGTCTGCTAGTGATGTATTGGAATATACTGATCCAGTACGTCTTGGACCTTATACATTCAGAGTATTAAAAAATAGTAAATTTAAGGAGCATGAAGTTATAGGTAAAGCGGATTATGATATCTATCAAGCAGGACGTATTAAGGCTGTATTGGGTAAGCAACCTTTAGCAGAAGGTCTTAGTGTTGAGAAAAAGAATATTCTATATAGTTATTTAAGAATGATTGTTGAAAATCATGGATTAAAAGGGCATAAACGATTACAATATGCCACAGTTTGGAATAATAGTGTACCTGCATTATACTTTGAAGCGGTTAAAGAAAATTCAACACTCTTTGGTATGGTATTATATGATAATCAAAATATATATACGTATTATTTATATAAACCACATGATGTTCATGTAAGTAATTATAAATTGCGTGATGTGATTCAATATGTAGATATTAAATCTAGTAAAGGGTTATTTGATAAGGCTACTGTAGGGATTGGTTTTACTCCGAATCGAATCCAATTTATGGAAGTACGTCCAGATAATAAAAAAGTTGTTAATGATAAAAAATAAGTAGCAATAAAAAATAATGTAATAGTTAGCGTAAAAAAGAGGTTTAACACTTGAGTGTTAAACCTCTTTTTTTATGCTTATCTAAAGAATCTACCTATGAGTGGCATGCTTGCGCCATCATTTTTATTAAGTCCTTTTAGAAGAACCATGATAATAACATAGAGCAATAAGCCTTCGATACCTGTGAGTATGAAGTTAACCCACATTGGTAAGATATCTGCTAAGTAGTGGTAACTCATAAAGATGAGTATACCCATAACACCGGCACTGACCACGTTTTTCCATAGAAGGGAAATATCGAGGAAGTAGCCTGTGTATTTTTTGATGTAAATCAAGTTGAGTAATGCTGCAAAGCCAATATCAGCAACGGTTGCCCAAGCGGCACCACCGATACCAAGCCATGGGATGGCCGTTAATGTCCAGTTCAGGATGACTTTGATTACTAACGCAATACCCATATTAATTACAGGAATACGCGGTTTGTTCAGACCTTGTAAGATACCTGTTGTTACTTGGTGTACACCGAGGAAGAAGATAGAGAACGCAGTGATTTGTGTAGCTAACTCTGCCTTAGGTGCATTATAAATCAAGGTAACTGTTGGGGCAGCTAAGACATATAATAGTACTGTAAATGGTACAGTAGCCATAAATGTCAATCTCATGGAGCCAGAGGTACGTTCATAAATACCTTGATGATCGCGTTTGGCAAAGGCATGAGAGATAGCTGGTACAATGCTTGTTGCTAGGGCCGCTGTAATAATGGTAGCCAAGTTGATGAGCGGCACTGCCATACCTGTAAGATAACCGAACAGTTCTGTTACTTCATTCATCGGGAAACCAGCATCTAAGAGTCGACGTGGTACGATGAGCAGATCGAGGTTAGCCGTCAGTGGCAACATGATACTTGCTAAGGAAATTGGAATAGACAATGTTAAGAGGCGTGACAAAATTTCTTTAGCTGATTCACGAGGACCATCGTAGCTTTCACCAGTACTACTAGCTTTAGGCAATTTATAGTAATAGTACAAGAGCACTAGGAAGGCACCAAAGGCACCGACACCAGCACCTAAGCTAGCACCACCTGCTGCAGCCGGTAGACCATAAGGTAACAAGATAGCTGCGGCACCGAGCATGACGATAACACGTAACAGTTGTTCTACGATTTGGCTGACCGCCGTTGGCGTCATCATTTCATAGCCTTGGATATACCCGCGGAAGCAGGAAATCCATGTTACAAAGAATACTGCCGGAGCGAGCGCGATGATAGAGTAGTAGGCACGGCTTTCAGCAATGAGTCCACTAGAGATTAGCCAATCTGCACCAAAGTACATGGCAAGACTGGCGATAAAGCCTGTAATGGTTAACATTGTAAAAGATATATTAAATACTCTCTTAGCACCACCAAAGTCGTGTAAGGCTAATCGTTCTGCCGTCAAAATAGAGATGGCAATCGGCACACCTGCGCTCGAAATTTGTAATAGTAACAAATAGATAGGAAAGGCCATCTG
>JAGZGB010000067.1 GCA_018367495.1 Veillonella sp.
TAATACATCTTTTACATTGTTTAATAAAATAGAAGATGTGGCAACACCTAATAATACTGTAATAGGTACTGGAAATGGTTTTAATACCAAACCCACGATAGTTGCTAAATAAATACCAAATAATTGCCATACTTGTGGTTTAAGGCCTTCTGGTGTGCCACCAAACCACGCGATTGCGACGATTGCAGCCATAACGGCAACGCGCCATAATTTGTCTTTCATGCGTGTCTTTACCTTTCTTAACTAACTTAGGCATACATAAAATCATCTAGTCTTTAACAACCTAACTGCTCGCAACGTCAGTTACATTGATTAAGTCTACACTCATTATATATGCTTAAAAGAATTATGAATAATAGATTACCTTTATAGGGGTTATAAAAACTTTTATATCTACCAATCATACTTTTTATGCATTTCGAGCATAGATTTGCAGTTACAAATGAAAAAAATGCATGTATACGTCCCCAAAGGGGGTATACATGCACTTACATGATTACTGCCTTGCTCTTTCGAGACACTTTTATTATGACCTATTATATCGAAAAAGTCTAATACTGAAAAAGCATGGGTAAACAGTTATAAAGCCTTATATAGGCTCGATTTATATAATCTATTCTTTATATTCTCTAAAAATACTATGATCTACAACAGTATGTTTTTTATAGTAATCCCGAACATATTCAATAAACGTTTTAACGACTACAAGATTTTCCGCATCCTTTGTATATACCATATTTGTATCACGAGTGATATATGTACCATCTTTACTACGCAATGGGCTCACATAAATATCTCTATCCTTACAAGATCCAAGCCCCATATAAGTCAATATGGACCAACCAAGACCAGCGCGTACAAAGTGACGGCAAGTACTCATAGAGTTTACATCCATCGCGACACTCGGAGGTTCTTCAAAATGTTCGGCACACCAAGTTTCAATAATATTAGCTACGGATGCATCAGTTTGGTATTTAATAAAGGGTACCTTTTCAAGTGATTCAGGTGGTACTAATTCTTTATAAACTAAGCAATACGGTTCCTCTAATAGTAATTCAGACTTACCGGACACATCATAGCCACCACGAGCAAAGGCAACCATACAGTCACCAGTATTAAACATCTTGACCACTTGATGACTGAAAGCAGTCTTAACTTGAATATGTACATCTGGATATTGTTCCCGGAAAGATTTTAACAAGGCTGGTAGTTCATAGTCTGCAAAATTGATAGATGATGCGATTTTCAAGGTTCCTTGAATCTTACCAGATGCTGAGTTCATAGCATTTTCTAAAGCCTCTTGATCTTGCATCATTCTTTTACAGTAGTCATAGAAAATCTCGCCTTGTGCCGTAAGGGCAATCCCTTCAGCAGTACGCAACAACAGAGAATGGCCCAAAGCTTTTTCCATATGGCGCAACCGATAGCTTAAAGCCGGTTGTGATAAAAATAATTTTTCTGCCGCCCTTGTAATGTTACCTTCATCCACAACGGTTACAAAGGTTTGCCATTCTCTATCGTCCATAATATCTCCTTTTATCGCTTATTACCAAAAATGCGCAATAAGGATAAGAACAAGTTAATGAAATCCAAGTATAGACTTAATGCACCTGTAATTTCAATGCGGTCAAGAATTGTTTCATCTTCTACTAGAGCTACTTGTGTCACATTATTTTTAATACGGTTCACATCAATCGCTGTAAAGATGGAAAATACTACAACCCCTAAATAACCAAATACGAGGCTAATAGTATCACTAAAACCACTAAGTACAGTCCAGTTAAAGTAGCGAGCCCCCATCATCACCAAGGATACGATGATCATACCGAACAAAGCAGCCATTACATACGGTGTAAGAGATGATAAATTGCGTTTTGTAGTAGCCCCTACTATAGCAAAGCCAATAAAGAATGCCAGCGTACCGATTAACGCAGGGATAACCACTTCAAATACATTATACCGCAAGGATATGAGTGTTAATGTAAGACCATTCAAGGCACTATAGAGGAAAAACATACCTTTTAAAGTCATAACATTAGCACTATATGCACGAGCGCTAAATAGGAATACTACGCCTAGTTCAACTAGTAGGATAATATTAAAGTTTTGGTACGCAAAGCGTAACCAGTTAGGATTTGCCAACGCAGCCACTCCAACACCGATGGTAGTAAGTAATCCTACAACCATCCACAAGAAGGAGCCTTTTAAACGTTGGGATACGATACTTTCAACCTGTGCAACCTCAGTTGCAGTAGGTCCTGTTACATTATACGGATTCATGTTATCCCTCCTTATTTAATTATCACCCAATAAAGATTATCGAGCATTTGCAATGCCTGCAAATACCTTACCACGTTCACCATCGATAGTTACTTCTTGACCTTCTAAAAGCACTTCATGAGCATTTTTAGCACCTAAAATAACAGGAATACCATAAGTAATGCCTGCAATAGCGCTATCAGATGTATAACCATCCTCTACGGCAATAATGCCACCTGCACGTTTAGCAATAGCCATCAATTCAGGTTCCATAGTACCTACAACGAGAATATCTCCATCTTTGAAGCTGTCATAATTATCTTTATGATTTGCCGCCACAAATACATTACCTGTAATGGATTTACGTAAAATACCATTACCCGACAAGAGTACTTGACCTGCAATATGAACGCGAATCATGTTTGTAGTACCTGATGCACCAGATGGTACACCAGCTGTAACAACTACAAGATCACCAGACTCGATAGCACCGGTACCCAAAGCACATGTAATAGCTTGTTTTACCATCTCATCAGAATTAACAATTTCGTGTCCTATGATCGCTTCTACGCCCCAGCACAATTGCATACGACGGACTGTTTCCTCATGTGGAGTAACAGCAATAATTTTACAATTTGGACGATGACGTGCCACACTGAGTGCAGTATATCCAGATTCAGTACATGTCAAAATTGCAGCAGCCCCAAGATTTTGAGCGATGCGCACACTAGCTAAACATACTGCGCTAGTAGTAGTCATGTCTCCATCTTGATGAGCACGGTTTTTATTATCATAAATATCAGCCTGTTCAGTTACCTCCGCAATGCGAGTCATAGTCGTAACGGCCTCTACAGGGTAAGCGCCATTTGCTGTTTCACCAGATAACATGATGGCATCTGTACCGTCTAAAATAGCATTAGCCACGTCACTTGCTTCCGCACGTGTAGGGCGAGGATTTTGAATCATAGACTCAAGCATTTGCGTAGCGGTAATAACTAGTTTACCCAAGTTATTACATTTTTCAATCATCATTTTTTGAAGTACTGGCACCTCTTCTGCAGGAATTTCTACACCAAGGTCACCACGAGCCACCATGAGTCCGTCTGCTACTTCTAAGATTTCATCAATATTTTTAACGCCTTCAGCATTTTCAATTTTTGCGATAATCTTGATATCTTTTTGTTCAGATTCAAGAATACGACGAATGGCTACGATATCTTTACCTCGTTGCATAAAAGATGCGGCTACAAAGTCTACACCTTGTTGGCAGCCAAAGCGCAAGTCCGCTTCGTCCTGTTCAGATACAGGTGGCAAGCTAAGTGCTACGCCTGGCACAGCCACACGTTTACGATTGCCGATTTCACCGCTGTTTTGAACCGTAGTAATGATATTATTACCTTCGATAACATCAATTGTAAGTGTTACAAGACCATCGGCCAATAAAATCTTGTCTCCTACAGACACATCACCTACAAGACCTTTATGGTTAACAGAACTAATTTCTTTTGTACCTTCCACATCATCTGTAGTTAATGTAAATTGTTGTCCTGCTTCGAGGAATACTTTGCCCTCTTTAAATAGGCCTAGACGTACCTCAGGACCTTTTGTATCGAGCAATAAAGCGATTGGTTTATTAACGATCATCGCCGCATCACGCACCATTTGCATACGCTCTGCTTGCTCTTCATGAGATCCGTGAGAAAAATTAAAACGAGCCACATTCATGCCCGCTCGCATCATATCTTCTAAAATACCAAATTTATCCGTTCCCGGACCTACAGTACATACGATTTTTGTACGTTTCATCTTTCCTCCTATAAAAACCATCCCTTTCAGATGTTCATATATTATATATATTATTGCACCTCTACGGAGCCTTCTCCTAATATAGCTTCAATAGCCTTGATGGATTCATCACTAGGATCGAAGCACATGTTCGGTGGCAAGTTAATGCGCTTCCGTTGACGGTGCAAATATAGTGATGTTGACACAGAGCCTGCGGTGTTCGTTAACAGCCGTTTTAAGGCTTCACTATTTTCTGGCGTATCATATTCGCTGTAAATATGGATGGCCACATGTTTTGCCTGACTATAGTTTACCTTTAACGGCATAATGCGGTCTGCAATAATTTGCACACCCTTTTCATCCGCATCAACGCGGCCTTTTACCTTAACAATCATATCAACAGCAAGGAACTGTTGACTTTGACTAAAGACCTTAGGGAACGCCACAACATTGGCTGCACCAGAATAATCTTCGATACGAAGAATGGACATAACCTCGTTCCGTCTCGTCATGCGGTCCGTCTTATTTTCAATCAAGCCTCCAAATGTTATGGTTTGACCATCGTATTGCTCTGGATTTTCTACGAGAGCCCCCAGTTCAAATAGGACCTCTAGCTCCTTCGCATAGCCTTGCAATGGATGGCCTGTAATGTAAAAGCCTGTATATTCCTTTTCATCCTTCAATTTATCGTCTTCCGACAAATCCTCCTCATTCGGTACAGGGATGAAATCTACAGACTCCTCTATATCCCCAAAGAGACTCATGGTGCCCATAGCGGCATCCTTTTGCTCTTTAGCACCTACGGCTTGAGCACTTTCATACATGTGCAATAATTGGTTTCTGTTTTCTTTGAAACCATCCATGGCACCGCATCGAATGAGACTTTCAAGAAGTCGTTTATTAACAACCTTGTTGTCCACTCGTTTACAGAAATCTACTATATCCGTATAGAGGCCATGCTCATTGCGCTCGCGAATCAAGCGATCAATGGCATTATCCCCTACGTTCTTGATGCCCCCAAGGCCGAAGCGAATGGCATCACCTTGTACGGCAAAGCTCCGTTCAGAATAGTTAATATCTGGGCCTAGTACCTTAACGTTGTGCTTCTTGCAAGCATTGATGTAGTACGTCAATTTCTGCATATTCTGCATGAAGCTAGTCATGGTTGCAGCCATGAACTCAGGGAAATAGTGGGCTTTCAGATACGCCGTTTGGTACGCAATGTACGCATAAGCCGCACTATGTGATTTATTAAATCCATAGCCCGCGAAGTATACGAGCAAGTCAAATACTTCGTTCGCAATGGACTCTTCTATACCATTATTAATGGAACCTTGAATAAAGGACTCGCGCTGCGCCTTTAGAACAGATTCTTTTTTCTTACCCATGGCGCGGCGCATCAAGTCCGCTTGACCAAGGGAGAACCCGCCCATGGCGGACGCAATTTGCATAACCTGTTCTTGGTACAAGATTACCCCAAAGGTATCTTTCAATATAGGTTCCAAGATAGGATGTAAATAGGTAACCTCTTTTTTACCGTGACGGCGGTCGATAAAGTCCGCCACCATGCCAGAGCCCAATGGGCCTGGACGATATAAGGCTACCAATGGAATTAAGTCTTCAAAATGTTCAGGCTTAAGGTCCATAACGAGCTTTGTAATACCTTCTGATTCAAGCTGGAATACACCAGATGTATCGCCCTTGGTGAGAATATCACAAGCCGCCTTATCATCGAGTGGTATTGCATCTAAATCGAGGTCGATACCACGGTTCGCCTTGATGAGCTTTAAGGCATCCCCCATAACCGTCAAGGTACGGAGGCCCAAGAAGTCCATCTTTAAGAGGCCTAATTCCTCAATGTTATCCTTATCGTACTGCGTTACAAAGCCTTCTTCATTGGCATTTTGTACTGGTACGTGGTCATCGAGAGGGTCCGCAGAAATTACGACGCCCGCCGCATGAGTGGACGAATTTCGCGCTATGCCTTCTAGCTTTTTACCAAAATCAAATAGCTCTTTAACGTTCGGATCAGCTTCGTATAAAGCTTTTAATTCTTTGCCTTGTAGAGCCTTATCTAAGGTAATCCCCAGCTCGTTGGGAATCATCTTCGCAATGCGGTTCACTTCCGCCAGTGGCAAGTCCAGCACGCGACCTACGTCGCGAATAACGGCACGCGCTGCCTCAGTACCAAAGGTAATAATCTGAGATACACGCTCCTGTCCGTATTTTCGCGTTACATATTCGATAGCTTGGCCACGCTTTTCATAACAGAAGTCAATATCGATATCAGGCATACTTACCCGCTCAGGATTTAAGAACCGTTCAAAGAGCAAATCATACTTCAATGGATCAAGGCCTGTAATGCCTAGTAGATAGGCTACTACAGAACCTGCCGCTGAACCACGACCAGGACCTACTAAGATGTCGTGCTCACGAGCATACCGTACATAGTCCCATACGATGAGGAAGTAATCCTCAAAGCCCATGGTGCCAATAACATCTAGCTCATAGTCGAGGCGTTTTTGTAACTCTTCAAAGGTCTCACCATAGAGGCGTGGAATTTCTCGTTCACAAACCTTACGTAAATAAGTCTTAGAGGTTTCCCCTTCTGGCACATCAAAATGCGGCAAGTGATGTTCATCGAAATTAAACTCTACATTACAGCGTTCTGCAATTTTTAAGGTATTTTCGATGGCACCAGGAATATGTCCAAATAACTCCGCCATCTCATCCCCAGACTTTAGATAGAACTCATCATTTGGGAATTTTAAACGATCTACCTCAGCACGACGACGGCCGGTAGAAATACATACCTTAATATCTTGTGCGTCTGCATCCTCTTTTAAGACATAGTGGAAGTCATTAGACGCTACGATGCCAAGACCGTATTCCTTACTGAGCTTAATGAGCTCCTCTTGGGCCTTAGCCTCCTCTGGCAAGCCATGATTTTGGATTTCTAAGAAGAAATTATCCTTCCCGTACGTCTCGATATACCATTCAATGGAACGCTTGGCGCCTTCCATATTATCTTGCAAGATATACTGAGGAATCTCCCCTTGAATACAAGCACTGAGGGCAATTATGCCTTTGCTGTATTGACGCAATAAATCACGGTCTGCACGAGGACGATATAACATACCTTCCGTAGACGCTTTCGACACGATTTTAACGAGATTGCGGTACCCTTCCATGGTCTCAGCTAACAAAATAAGATGTTTTAACCGTTCACGGCTGCGACCTTCGGGACGATCGAATCGGCTATGTTCCGTTACATATACTTCACAACCGATGATAGGCTTAACACCTTGCGCTATACACTCTTTATAAAAATAAATGGCTGCGTACATATTGCCGTGGTCTGTAATGGCAAGGGCTGGCTGATTTAGCTCCTTCGCACGACGTACCATGTCAGGCAAACGACTGATGCCGTCCAGCAAACTAAACTCTGTATGACTATGTAAATGTACAAATGGCTGCATGGTACACCTCCTTTAAGGGCGATGAGCAAAATACACGTTCAATGACTTCTTACGTGCCTTCCAATCTGGTAAAAACTGTGCCACTAGATTGTGAAAGTTCTTGGAATGGTCTAAATATTTAAAATGAGCAAACTCATGAATCATAACGTACTCAATATACGCCTGTGGCCCCTCTAATAAACGGGTGTTCATCTTGATGAGCTGCTTAGCTGGCGTGCAAGAACCCCAACGGCTCTTCATACGCTGCTGCTTTATGGTTGGCATAGGCACATCAATACCTTGCTTGTGGTAGCGTTGATACACGACCTTTGCCCAATGGACAAAGACCTTCTCCCCTAAATTACGCCAATAACTTTGCATTAATTTATGCTTTGCCTCAAAGGTCGTACCACGAGGTACGACCATAGTAAGGATGGCTTTTCCATCAAAGCCAATGTGAGGCTTGCCATCCTGCTCAACTAGGCGCAACGTAACAGGAATGCCGAGGATTGATAAGCTTTCACCATTTACATACTGCAACGCATCGACGCGCTTGGCATTCAATGCATCAATCTTGTAACGAGCCCGCTCAATAAAGGGCATATTCTCGATGACAAACTTGTCCACCCTATAATCCGGCACATAGGCATTCGCCGACACATGGATCACACCATCCTTTGTAATGCGCATGTTCATGTTCTTCACACGCTTGATGGTTAACTCATATTCAATTCTGTCGCCATTATAGGTAATAGACCTAGTTGTTGAAGTATTCATACCTTTTATTTTATCATAAAACACTTATAAAATCGTAAAATTCTGGTAATTTTAATAGGAATTATTCGATATATGCAATATAAATCATAACCACCCGTAGAACGGGTGGTTTGCTCTGACCCTATAAGGGTCTTTCTCTAGTGGTGGCCCTCTAAAGAGGGCATTGAATGATCTGACAACC
>JAGZGB010000068.1 GCA_018367495.1 Veillonella sp.
GGTGCCGGAGGTGGGACTTGAACCCACACGGTGTTACCCGCTTGATTTTGAGTCAAGTGCGTCTGCCATTCCGCCACTCCGGCGTCTCGGAACATTTGTTATTATACAGATATCCCAAAACAATGTCAACACATTTTTTATATTTCATCTAAAATATTTTGGACCACTTCCATACCGATATCACATTGTTGCTTCCACGTAAGAGCTACACCTGTTATATAGCCTTTACGAGCATATTCTACATCAGTTGGAACACTTTCAGCACCATAATCTAGCTCGCCTGCCAACCAATAATAATCCTGACCTCTTGAGTTAATGCGAGCATCAATAATATTGCTATAAGTTTGTAAACCTTGGCTAACCATTTTAAAATGATCCCAATCACATACGCCACGTAACGGAAAGTTTACATTTAATAGGCCATCAAAATTCCCTTTCACATAAATTTTTTCTATCAATTCATGGATAAAGGGATGCATTTCATCCCCTCGTTCAGGAGAATATCGTTCCACAGATAATGCTAACCCTGGAATGCCATAAAAACAACTTTCCATAGCAGCAGATACAGTACCAGAATATAGCACATCTGAACCCAGATTAAAGCCATGGTTAATACCTGAAATCACAAGATCAGGCATATCATCAGTCAATAAATAACTAAGGCCAAACTTCATGCAATCAGAAGGAGTTCCCGTTAGAGCATAAAGGCGAGGATTTTCATCCTCGCCATTGTACGCGTCTAATTTTAAAGGAATCTCAGTCGTCAATGCATGGGATTTAGCACTTTGCTCATTTGCAGGTGCTACAACGGTAATTCGATAATATTGACTTAAGTACGATGCAAGACGACGTAAACCATCTGCTAAAATACCATCATCATTACACATTAAAATATGCATAGTCACTCCTAAAGATTCTATTTTTTATTCTTATTCATATTGCCCATACGTGTTAATTTTACGTCATTCAAACCAACAGCTCGTGTATGTACTGTATGAGACCATTCCTTATTATGACGACGGAACCAACCTAAAATATTTACTGGGACCCAAGAGTACACAAAAATTGGATATAACAAATAGTAGAACCAAATTTTAGGCGGTACCTTAATTTTTAACAACACAATAAGTGGGAACAAATATTGACCAATACCGATAATCTGCCATACAGACATCGGCATAATTTGATACAAAATATTTGTATAAATCGGCACATATGCATTGATATATGAAAATACTAAATATATAGTTGTCAACAACAAGAAATAAGGCTGACTAACTTGTAAAATACCATCCAAAATAACGATATTACCTTGTTTAATACCTGCGGCAAATAATTTAGGTATGTATCGATCTGCACAGTCAAATTGACCTTGTGCCCAACGTAAACGTTGTTTACAAGAAGCCATCATAGTCGTAACCTTTTCATCGTATACAATGGCATCGTGAGCCCAAGTAGTTTTAAGGCCATGTGTTAATAACTTCATAGAAAATTCCATATCCTCAGTCAAGCTATTACAATCCCAGCCATATTCACGGATGATAGATGTACGTATACACATACCAGTACCACCTAGTGCAGTGGATAATCCAATTCGGTATTTTGCCAAATGCCACATATGATTAACCATCCAAAACATGATAGAAAATGTACCGGCAACCCAAGAATCTGTTGGGTTTTTAGAGTTTAAGTACCCTTGAATTACAGACTCACCTTTTTCAAGATGATCATTCATTTCTAGCATAAATTGGGGATGTACTAAATTATCGGCATCAAAGATAAGAAAGGCATCATATTTCCGATCCATTTTTTCCACACGATCAAACATCCACCCCATGGCATAGCCTTTGCCTACTTCTTCTTTATTGAATCGTTCATGTACATTAGCACCTGCAGTGCTTGCCACTTCAGCAGTCTTATCTGTACAGTTATCGGCAACAACAAAGATATCGTACAACTCATCAGGGTAATCCAAACTACGTAAGTTTTTTACTAACTCACCAACTACCGCTTCCTCATTATGAGCACACACAACGATGGCAAAAGAATTTTTAGGGGTATAGTTTTTATGTACTCGAGACCGCCACATACCAATTACGGCGAGCACAAAATAATAAACCGTATAAAATACGATTATTACCTGCATAGGGATCAATATCAGATCCAGTAGGTAATTCATACTATTATCCTCCACACACTTATTTACGTACTATATTTAACGCCCCATTAATGAGACCAAACATCACATAGCCTGCAAAAATCATTACTGCCCATGTATGCCAATCATATACGAGACAAGCTACAACAAAAATGGCAGTAAGTACAATGGAAAGCTTATTAATATAGATTGCAGTTTTACCTTTGAAGTCTGGATACTTGACTTCACTAACCATTAAGAAGCCAACACCAATCATGCAAACCACCAATACAAATTGAGGCACTTCTACACCACTCAACACGTAGGTAGCCGCCAAGCAACCTGCAGCTGGAATTGGCAACCCTTCAAAGTAACCATGAACTTCTTCAGTTTTAATGTTAAAGCGAGCAAGACGGAATGCGCCCAATACAGCAAATACTAATAATGGTACATAGGCAATCCATCCCAAACCATAAAGCTCTTTCATATATAACATATAAGCTGGTGCTACACCAAAGCCTACAACATCTGACAAAGAGTCTAATTCACGACCCATAGGTCCTGCCACACCTAAAGCTCTCGCTACACGACCATCTAAGCCATCAGCAACTAAGGATAATAGTACACAAATAGCAGCATAGAAGGTATTCCCTGTAGCAGAGAATGTGATACCTAGAACACCAAAAGCTAAATTAGCACTGGTAAATAAATTTGGAATAATAGATTTATTCATGACGCAACCTCCCGATAACAGTATCTCCACCTGTAATATGTTGACCTTTTTCCACGAACAATTCTACATCCTTATCCATGTAGATTTCAGTACAAGAACCGAATTTAATCATCCCGTACAATTGACCGCGTTCAAGCACACTATCGAGATCGGTCCAAGATACGATACGACGCGCTAAAAGACCTGCAATTTGTGTTACTAATACGGAAGTACGAGTATTTTCAATACAAATAGTATGACGTTCATTTTCAAAGCCTACACTATCTTTAAACGCAGGCAAGAAACTGCCCATCGTGTAGTGACGGTACGTAATTTTACCATCAATAGGCGCACGATTAGCATGTACATCAAAAACAGACAAGAAAATAGTTACTTTTTTACACTCTTTATGTAAGTAAATATCTTCGTATACATCAGAAATATCCATAATTTTACCATCCGCTGGAGATAAAATTAAATCTGGATCTTGAGGGATTACGCGTTTAGGATTTCTAAAAAAATTGACAAAAAATAATGCCAAAATAAATGAAACAATCGCAATTACATAATGTCCTAAAAATCCTAACACCACCGTGATAATGAGCATAGCCCCTATCAGTGGAAACCCTTCCTTAATTATTGGTCCTGTAGGCACGATTCAACACTCCTCTATTTATTTCTAATAACGGTCCACATAAACTTCGGAATGGTCAACATGCGGCCAATCCTTTGAGGTTCTAAATATAATCGATACAACCATTCGAGACGATTGCGTTGCATCCATTCTGGGGCCCGAGGAATATTACCAGCCAACACATCAAAGGAACCACCAATACCAATAGCAGCAACTCCATCAAGGTGACTCAATTTTTCTGAAATCCATTGTTCTTGCTTTGGTACTCCTAAGGCAACAAAAACTAACTTTGCCTTAGACTCACTAATAGCTTTAACGATTTCTTGTTCCTCTGCGCTATCGAAAAATCCGTCATGAATCCCTGCTATATTTAACGGTCCAACTTGAGCAGATAAATTATCAATTGCTTGTTGAGCAACACCAGGCGCTGCCCCTAAGCAGTATACAGGAATTTGCCTATCAGCCGCAACTTTAAATAATCGTTTTGTTACGTCTACACCAGTTACGCGTTCAGGCACATGTTCTCCTTGACGCTCTGCAGCCCACAAAATGCCAGCCCCGTCTGGAACGACGAGACTAGCATTGTTCAATATGGTGTGCAATGTAGGATTTTCATTTGCCAACATAACCATTTCTGCATTAGCCGTAGCCACTAAATGTAGCCCCGGCTCTTCAGTTAATTGTAAAATACGTTGGACTGCCTCATCCATTGTTACACAATCGATAGGCACAGATAAAACAGAAATACGTTTATTCAATGTAATACTCCATTATCAACCACTATAATTTGGTGCTTCAACGGTAATGCTTACATCATGCGGATGACTTTCTTTCAAACCAGCCGCTGTAATTTGAATGAATTGAGTATTTTCAATCATTTCTTGGATGTTATGACATCCGCAATACCCCATACTTGCACGCAAACCACCAACCATTTGGAAAATTGTATCAGCCAACATACCTTTATAAGGCACGCGACCTTCTATACCTTCAGGAACTAATTTCTTAGCTTCTGTTTGGAAATATCGATCTTTACTACCAAGCTTCATAGCACCTAAGCTACCCATGCCACGGTATACTTTATAGGAACGGCCTTGATAAATTACTTGTTCCCCAGGACTTTCATCAGTACCAGCTAAAATATTACCCATCATAACTACATTGGCACCAGCCGCAATAGCCTTAGCAATATCGCCAGAATATTTAATGCCCCCATCAGCGATAATAGGAATGCCATAGCGACGACCTACTTGAGCAGATTCGTAAACAGCAGTAATTTGAGGTACCCCAATGCCAGCAATAACGCGAGTTGTACAAATAGAACCAGGTCCAATACCAACTTTAACAGCATCTGCACCGGCTTCAATAAGAGCCTCTGTACCAGCTGCAGTAGCCACATTACCTGCAATAACAGGAATATGAGGATAAGCTTGTTTAATTTCCTTTATTGTACGTAATACCCCTGCAGAATGACCATGTGCTGTATCTACGATAATTACATCGGCCTTTGCAGATACAAGTGCATCAAGGCGATCATATAAATCTTTAGACACGCCAACTGCAGCCCCCACTAATAGTCGACCACTGCTATCCTTCGCAGCATTTGGATATTTTGTCGCTTTTTCAATATCTTTTATAGTAATTAATCCTTTTAAGTTGTCATCGCCATCTACGAGAGGTAATTTTTCAATACGATGTTCACTTAAAATTGCTTTCGCCGCCTCAAGAGATGTACCTTCTGGTGCAGTAACAAGAGAATCTTTTGTCATGCATTCTCCGATTTGACGAGTTAAATCAGTTTCAAAACGCATATCACGATTTGTAATGATCCCCACTAGTTTACCATGTTCCGTTATAGGCACACCAGAAATTTTATATTTTTCCATAATTTCTGCAGCATCAGATAGTAAATTTTGAGGGCTTAAAAAAATAGGATCAACGATAACACCATGTTCGGAGCGTTTTACCTTATCAACTTCATGAGCTTGTTCTTCAATAGACATATTTTTATGAATAACGCCAAGGCCACCTTCACGAGCCATAGCAATAGCCATACGGGATTCAGTAACTGTATCCATCCCAGAACTAATCATAGGGATATTCAATGTAATGTCACGAGTTAATTGAGTTTTTAACTCTACTTGATGTGGTAGCACATTAGAAGCTGCTGGTACTAATAAAACATCATCAAAAGTTAGTCCACGCATACCGAATTTATCGTCTCTCATATTTAATTCCTTTCCGTATAATAAAACAAAACTACGACCCGCCTAGTCCACATGGACTAGGCGGCCAGTCGTAGCTTAGCGTTCAGACCGCAAAATGCCGCCTTCCATATAATCATCTTTTTTCATGTCTACGAAGATAACTTTTACTGCATCAGCAGGTACATTAACGATATCAACCGCAGCTTTAGTGATAGCTTCACCTAATTGTTTTTTTTGTTCTTTTGTGCGCCCTTCAACGAGCTCTACATGAATAAGTGGCATATTGACCTCCATAGATGAAAAATGAAATAAATTTGTTTGTTCTATTATACGGTATGAGGAATAGATACACAAGGGAAAAACCCAGATAAACTCTAATATTATCGCTACTTATGTACTTATTATTCCTACCTCTTAATTATACAATATTCTAAGAAATTTTTCACCAAATCTTTTTTCTAATTCTTCTTTCATTACAGATTCAAGTTTTTCTATCCCATATTTACTAGCAAACTCTAGTACATCCATACGAGCCTGTACTAAAATTTCAATATCTTTAATAATATTGGCAACCCGTAAATCAGGTAATCCTGATTGAGCCAAACCAAATAATTGACCAGAACCACGCAATAATAAATCTTGTTCAGCTAATTCAAAACCATCTTGTGTCTGCTCCATCAATTTTAAACGCTCTTGGCTTACATCATTTTTTGAATCACTTACAAGAATGCAATAGGATTGATGAGAACCACGACCTACACGGCCTCTCAACTGATGCAATTGAGATAGGCCAAAACGTTCTGCCCCTTCAATACACATAATAGTCGCATTCGGTACATTAACGCCAACCTCGATAACTGTAGTAGAAACGAGTAATAAAATTTCGCCCTTATGAAAAGAATTCATCACTTCATCCTTTTCACTTGGTTTCATACGACCATGTACAAGGCCAACCTCATAGGCCTTGTAAAAGTACTCTTTCAATTCTAAATACAATTCTTCAGCTGCTTGTAAATCTAATTTTTCTGACTCCTCTACTAAAGGGCACACCACATAAACCTGACGTCCCTCTGCCATTTCCTTGCCGAAGAATATTCTTAATCGCTCCTTATACGAGCTATCTACAGCATAGGTTTTAACAGGTTTACGTCCAGGTGGCATTTCTTTGATTAAGGACACTGCCAAATCTCCATATACAGATAATGTCATGGTCCGTGGAATTGGGGTGGCCGTCATAATAAGTACATGAGGATATGTTCCCTTTTGTTGCAATCTCGCCCGTTGCTCTACACCAAAGCGATGTTGTTCATCAATAATTACAAGACCTAAATTATGGAAGTTAACGCCTTCTTGAATCAGAGCATGAGTACCGATGATCATATGAATCGATCCATCAGCTAATCCTTCATAGATTCGTTCTTTTTCTTTTTTTGTAGTAGATCCTGTTAATAATTCTATGGTAATACCTAAGTTACCGCACACCTCTGTTATACCTTCGTAATGTTGGGCCGCTAATATTTCAGTAGGAGCCATCAATGCCCCTTGGTACCCATTTTCGATGGCTTTCAACAAACTTAAGGTAGCCACAACTGTTTTACCAGAACCTACATCACCTTGCAATAATCGTTGCATAGGACGCTCATCTTCCATATCAATGCGAATGTCCTCCAATGCATGCTGTTGATCACCTGTTAAAGAGAACGGTAAATTCTCTATACACTGAGCTATTAAATCTCCATTAGGCCCCATCTTAGGCCCTTTATGACATTGCTCTTTATTCCGCAACAAGGCCAAACCAGACTGCATAACAAACAACTCTTCATAAGCTAGTTGATGACGTGCTTCTTCGTATCGCTCTGAAGAATCTGGAAAATGCATCATCTTAAATGCATCATAGCGACTCATATAATAGTGAGCCTCGAGAACCTCTTTAGGTAAAATCTCAGGTAACTCATGATTAGCTGCAAACCAATTACGCACCGATGAGCGCACCACAAATTGAGATACCCCATCTGCAAGGGCATAAATGGGAACGATACCACGATCTGGCTCTCCACCGTCTCCCAAATTTTCTATTTGGGGCGTATTCATTTGCATAGACCCATATTGAAATTCCGCTTTACCATATGCATATAGACGCTGCCCTTTTTTGTAAAAGTTCTTCTTATACCCTTGGTTAAATAGCACAATCTTTAAAGGACCTGTACTATCTGCAATGACTACTTCTAAGATAGACAATCGAGGGCGAGGACGTTTCTCTTTAACCACTATAACATTACCTACTACGCCACCAGTCATGCCAACTTTTAAATCACCAATGCTATAAATCGTACGGCGGTCTTCATAAGTTCTTGGGAAATACGTCAACAACGACGTAATGCTCATTATCCCCAACTTATGCAATTGTTTCTCTCGACCGGGACCAATCCCCTTTATGGTCGTCAACCGTTCATCCATGGAAACTCCTTTAAATATACGATAAACACGTTGGATATATCCAATTTCTGTATATCCTTGTGTAAAAGCCCACTTATATCATAGAATATGATATATAGTATACCTTATATTGTAGTATATTTCATAAAAAGAGCAATATGTACGATAAAAACACTTGCTTTACGCTACTCTTTATGATAATATACTTTTGTTATGTTATAGATTAAGCTTGGAGGTGGAAACTATGGCAAACCTTTGCGAAGTATGTGGCAAATCCACATCTAGCGG
>JAGZGB010000069.1 GCA_018367495.1 Veillonella sp.
TCTAGCGTCGACTTCGACTGGTCCCATTGAATCATATTCAATTCTTGTTTCCATAATGTTTACAACCTCCTTAAAAGACATGCCGACCTTATCGTCGGTACTTTAATTATATAAAATCCTGTATATTTGTACAGAATAAAAGATAATGATTTCTATTTTCATATAAAAGGGAGTCGTGTATGCGATTTGCGCATATACAGCTTTTCTTTTCTCCCAATATATATGCGATGATTTATATTTAATTTGTATACATGTTTCATATAAGGTTGATTTGAGAGGAGAAAGGCGATAGTCCAAAAACGATTTAGCGGCCCCGCGTAGCGGGGTGGGTGGCTTTGGAGGCTTTTGTAGGGCTACCACGCTTAGTAAAGTATTTAGAGTATGAATAGACCTTTCAAGGTGTTTCTTGGAGGACCTAAAGTTTATAATCTTTTATATGTATACATTATAAATATCGCATATATATTGAAATCATCGCTTTAACACGATAAAATGAAAGTAGCTTATTATATTGTTTTAAGCTATAGTTTCACAGAGGAGGTAAGTACTTATGAAACATGACTTTATGAGCCATGACCTTCATCTGCCGGAACTGACACTACGTGGGATGCTACTTGGTGCATTGATTACTGTAATTTTTACAGCATCTAACGTATATCTCGGTTTGAAGGTTGGTTTGACATTCTCGTCATCCATTCCGGCAGCCATTATTTCAATGGCAATTTTACGTTTCTTCAAGGATTCTAACGTTCTTGAAAACAACATGGTACAAACGCAGGCTTCCGCAGCTGGTACTTTGTCCGCAATTATCTTTATTTTGCCTGGTTTACTTATGCTGGGCTATTGGAATGGTTTCCCATTCTGGCAAACATTCTTGCTCTGCGCATGCGGTGGTTCTCTAGGTGTATTATTCACTATTCCATTGCGTCGTGCCATGGTAGTAAATAGTGATCTACCATATCCAGAAGGACGTGCAGCAGCAGAAATCTTGAAGGTTGGTTCCCACAATGGTGGACAAGGCCCTCAATCTAGCTCTGGTATGGGTGATATTGTATCCGGTGGTTTTGTAGCTGGTCTTATTAGTCTTTGTGCGAACGGCTTCAAAGTGCTTGGTGATAGCATGAGCTTCTGGCTCCCTGTAGGTAGCAAGGGTATTACTCAAATTCCGTTAGGTTTCTCTACAGCGTTGTTAGGTGCTGGTTACCTTATCGGTATTGCTTCAGGTATCGCTATCTTAGTTGGTGTACTTATCGCTTGGGCTGGCTTTGTACCTTACTTGACTAACATGCTTGCTCCAGACGGAGGTGCTACAGCTAAATTTGCAATGGCTGTTTGGAAATCTAAAGTTCGTTTTATCGGTGCGGGTGCTATCGGTATCGCAGCGATTTGGACTTTGATTACATTGATCAAACCTATCATCGAAGGTATGAAAATTTCTGTTAAATCCATGAATAGCAGTTCCACTGAACGTGCATTGCATCGTATGGATACAGATATGAGCACAAAATCTGTTATCATCGTGTTCGGTATTATCCTTTTAGGCTTAGTTCTTACATTCTGGGACTTCGTATCTGCAGTACCTATTAGTGCTGGCTTAATGTGGACACTTGTTATCGTAGGTGTTCTAGTAGCATTGCTAATTGGTTTCTTTGTAGCTGCTGCATGTGGTTACATGGCTGGCCTTATCGGGACATCTGCATCTCCAATCTCTGGTATTGGTATCTTAGCGACTATTATTTCTTCTCTAGTGGTATACTTTATCGCTTCTGAAAATAACTTGTTTGCTACAGAAGCTGGTGTACAATTCGCTACAGCTATGGCTATCTTTATGACATCCGTAGTTATTGCGATTGCATCTATTTCTAACGATAACTTGCAAGATTTGAAAACAGGTCAACTCGTTGGTGCTACACCTTGGCGTCAACAAATTGCATTGTTACTTGGCTCTGTAGCTGGTGCGATTGCAATTGCTCCTGTTCTTAACTTGCTTTACCAAGCATACGGTTTCACAGGGGCGTTACCACGTGCTGAAATGGATCCTAATGCCGCATTATCTGCTCCACAAGCAACTTTGATGACTACAATTGCTCAAGGTATCTTCAGTTCTAGCATGGATTGGGATTATATCTTGATTGGCGTTGGTGTTGGCGTCGTAGCAATCATCGTTAACTTAATTCTTAAGAGCACAACCGCTTCTTTAACATTGCCTCCATTGGCAGTTGGTATGGGTATCTACTTACCTCCAACATTGGAAGTACCTCTTATCTTAGGTTCTTTCATTAGCTATTTTGTAGGCCGTTACCTAGTAGCTCGTGCTAAAATGCGTGCTGGCGAACTCGCTGAGTACGATGTTGAACAATCTAACCGCCGCGGTGTTCTCTTTGCATCTGGTTTGATTGTTGGTGAGAGCTTGATTGGTGTAATCATAGCTGTTATTATTGTATTGTCTGTTACAACTGGTGGTGGTGAATCCCCACTTGAATTAGTAGGTCCTCAATTTGAAAGCACAGCACAATGGTTAGGATTGCTTGCATTCATCTTTGCTGCTCTATACTTAATTCGTCGCGTTGTAGCACACAAATTCAATAAAGAAGAAGCTTTAGCGATGAAAGCTGAGCAAGAACAACAATAAGAGGTAAACAATGAAATTAAAACAGTCTGTACTCATCATGATGGCTGCTGCATTGCCAGTAGTATCCTTCGCGGCAAGCGAAATTCCTGTAACTAAAGATACTGCAACAGTACAAGCAGCTCCTGCGGATACGAATAAAGTAAATCGTAACGATTTAACATATCGTATTTCTAGCACTGCTACACCAGAGCAAAACCGTGCGTTACGCTCTGTAGCAACAAAAGTTGATCGCAATGCAGTTGAAGTGGTAGCACCAAATGCGGACCGTTATATGGACCGTAAAGAGGTGGCTGTATCACCAGTGGAATCCACTACAGATCATCTTGATTTAGTGTTCCCAACAGTTAAATCTGTTAGTCCAACTGTAGAAAAAGCAATCAATATGACTATAAAAAAATACGTTGCTAAAGTACAAAACGACGTAGAAAAAATGAATACTAAAGAAGCTGATAAAACAAATGTAGTCATGTACTACGATGTTAAAACAGATAAAAATGGTATTCTCAGTGTATTGATTCATACGTACACAATGCGTGACCGTGATGCGAATGGCGTCAACTATGTAAAAGGCTTCACATTTAACACTACAACAGGGCGTCAATTATCTTTGTATGACCTTGGTGGTCTTAATAAAAAAGAATTAGTGAATGCTATCGATAATAATCAAGATGTGAAAAATCAATTGGGTGGCGAAGTAAATATCGACAAAATGCCTACTGAATTCTACACAACTGATGATTATTCTGTTGTAATGATTTTGCAACAAGATGTGGATGTAGCTCATAGTGCAGGTGCCGTATATGTGCCAGTTGGTAACTTGCGTGATCGCCAAAATGATGTAACAAAAAAATAATCAAACTGTGTGAATTCGATTATGTGTGTATAGTAACAGCTGTTTTATTGTGAGAAGAACCGCTCCTTCGGGAGCGGTTCTTTTTTTGCATTGTAGATTTAATAATAGTCTTATAATATATTTTGATGGGGATACAACAAAAAGCCGTGTAAGAACACGGCTTTTTATCATTGAACTTATATAATTATTTATTTGTCGTATCGTAGTAGTTTACGCGTGGAGGCAATGGGAATTGGATTGCTGCATCCGGTTTTACTGTCTCAGGTTGTGGTAATTGTACGACTACATTGTTTTTGAATTTCTTTTTGAATGCTTTCACAGTATCCTTTTGAACGGAGTCAGCTGTAATGATAAGCGCGCTAGTATCGTCGTTAGGGCGAATGGAAATGATGTTACCTTTTGGCTCCTTTGCTTTATATAAATCTAGAGCATCAGATTGGAAGTCTTCAAGTTGAGCTTGATTTAATTTACCTTGAGATACTACAAGAGTACTTTCAAGTTGTGGATCTTGAGTTTCAGAAATTGCATGCGCAACAGCATCAGCTTTTTTCTTATCTGTTAAAGAGGCATGTAATTTTCCACCATCCCAGAAGAGGGCACCGTCTTGACGGAATTTAGTGAAGTCATTGCCATAGCCTAATGTTTTGTCGATAATAGTAGCTGTTTTGCTTTCTACTTGTTGTTTGAACAATGTATTGTGGAAGGCAAGTGCTTGCTCTGTTTGTGTCATGCGGTATGCAATCTCAGCTGCTTCAGCACGAGTTACATATTTTTCAGGATTAAATAATGTGCCAGGAGCGTAGTTTGTAAAGCCAAGGTATGCAAGTTCACGAACTGCGTCTTGAGCCCAAGGAGCTACGAATTTTTGGTCTCCATAAGCAATACTATCAAGTGCTGTTGGATCCTCTGTTATGTATCCTAAGTAGTGAATGTAGTTGTCTGCTACTACAGCAAATTCTTGGCGAGACATATATTTTTCAGGTTTATATGTGTTATCGCCATAACCACTGATGATATTTTTGCGCGCTACAGATTCGATAGCAAGAGCGGACCAACGATCAGAGGTAATATCTTTAAATTTGCTAGATAAGAAGGCTGCTATACCATCATCTGTGATGTTGTTGAAGAGAGCAGCTACTTCTTCACGAGTCATAGGTTGGTTAGGTCGGAATGTACCGTCAGAATAACCTTTCATAAGATTTGCTTTCGTTACAGTACTGATAGAGTTGGCAGCCCAGAAATCACTAGGTACATCAGAGAAGATGTGGGCTCGGATTTTTTGAATATCTTGAGGCGTACCAATAGATGTATTTACAACCATAGGTGTGGCAGCTTTAGCAGCATCAAATTTAGGAGACTCTACTTTAGTTGCTTCTACGTTAGAAACATCTGTTTTTGGTGTAACTGCTTTTGTATTGTCTACTGTAGACGCTTCAGCTTTTGTGGAGGCTACTGCAGGAGCATGAGTTGTAGTATTAGCAGAAACAAAACTAAGGCCTGTTGTAGCTAATAGTGTGCCTAAAACAAGGGCACGTAATACATAAGGGGTATTCTTGTACATAAAAATCCTTCCTAATTATGGTAAATGGCTAACGTTCTATAGTCGAAGAATATAAACTTTCACCAACAATAAAATCTATATCCATTATATAGCGAATAATAAGGCATGCATAGTGATATAAACAAAGCAGCGTAATACTAAACGTATACGCTGCTTTGGCTGGTTAAGTGAACGCCGATTAGCGTTTAACTGTCATTTTTACTTTAGAACCAAATAATTTGGAGATTCCTTGTTGAGTTTCTTTGGATGCAGTAGATACAACAGCATAAAGTTGGTTGTTTTCTACATCAGGGAATGTAGCTAGAATTGTACCAGCTTTTTCGTTTTTGTTGTAGTAGTTGCGGAAGTTCGCATCGATTGCATCGTATTCAGTTTGGCTATATTGGGATGGTTCAACGACAACGTAGTTATTAACAGTAGAGTCACCACGTGCAGCAAGGTTTGCTTTTACTGTGGAAATATCGCTATCTGTTTTTAACGCTACGTGTAATTGGTTGTCACGCCAGTACATTACACCGTAATCTTGGAATGCGTCTGGTGTTTTGTAAGTTTTATTTAACTCTACAAATACTTTATCTTCCAAGGAGGCTTGTTGCTTTTGATCAAGTGCTTTTAACGTACTGCGACGAACAGGACGAACTGTGCGAGTAGGTTCAGTTTTTTGAGCTACTGCTTCATTTTTATTGCTTTTTGCATCTTTATCTACTTTTTTAGCATCAGCTTTAGCAGTTTTTTCTGCTTTCTTAGCATCTTCTTTTACAGCTTTATCAGTTTTTGCTACATCTTTTTTTGCATCTTTGCTTACCTTCGATGCATCTTTTTCAACTACTTTTTCTGCTTTTTTTGAGTCTTCTTTTACAGCTGTTTCAGCTTTTGCTTCAGTGGTAGCATGTTTAGGAGTAGCAAGGCCTGCGCCGTTAAGCATGCGGTTCAAGATTGTTGCCGCTTGTGCTCTAGTTACAGGTTGTTTTGGGTTAAAGTTTTCAGTTGCCCCAGATGCTACAATACCACGTTGTGCCATATAGTTAATATCTGCCACATAATCTAAAGAAATGCTATCTTCATCTTTAAACATTACTTTTTCTGTTTTCACAGGCGTTGTAATATTTAATTTTTTAGCTAAGCTAGCAGCGGAGGCAACAAACTCTTCACGGTTCATAGTTTTGCTAGGTGTGAAAGCTGTTTTAGAAGTGCCTTGCATAACGCCTGCAGCACTTACCAATTTGATAGCAGAGCTAGACCAACGATCTGTTTCTACGTCAGAGTAGGAAGTGGAAGCTTCTTTTGTTACAATATCAGCTAGTTCTTGTTCGTTTAAGTTATGTTGTAATACCTTGCCGTAAATAGCAGCTGCTTGTTCACGTGTGATTTGGGCACTAGGTTTAAATGTGTTGTCAGAGTAACCGGAAAGGTAACCTGCTTGAGACATTGCTTGGATAGCATCACGAGCCCAGTTATCTTTAGTGTCAGGATATACACCAGCAGGTAAGTTTTCTTTAGCTTTTACAGCTTTTTTACCTTCTACTTTAGCAGCATCTTCTTTAACATCATTTTTTACAGATGTATCAACGCGTTTAGCGTCGTTTTTAACGGATGTATCAACGCGTTTAGCGTCGTTTTTAACGGATGTATCAACGCGTTTAGCATCGCTTTTAACGGATGTATCAACACGTTTAGCATCGTTTTTAACGGATGCATTAGCATGCTTAGTATCATGTTTTACAACTGTAGTTGCATGTTTAGCATCGTTTTTAACGGACGTATCAACGCGTTTAGCGTCATTTTTTACAGATGTATCTACACGTTTAACATCAGTTTTAGCTGCAGTATCGGTTTTTGTAGCAACATTAGATACTTCGGCTTTTGCGTGCGCCGCAGTTGTTTCGGCGTGAGCCATGCCGAATGTGGAACCGAGGGCTAATGTAATTGCCAAGGATAAGGATAATTTATTTAGTTTCATTGAAAAGGCTCCTTTCAAACTGTACTTATATAAAATAAATTATAACACTTTTTAAATTTATACACTACTATAAGAAAATGTAATATATAAGAATAAAATTTACATGAATTTAGAATTTAAACCATATTTACGCAAAATCATGATGAATTAGGATCGTATTTAGCGTTTTATAAGTAATGAAGAGAAGAAATGATAAACATTCGCAAAATCTAGATTTTAAGGGCTTTTTACAAGAAAAATTTATAAATAAGATTGTATATGTGATAAAATTCAATGTTTACTATTACAAAAAATCATAAGAGTGTAAGAAATAAATGTCTACATACGAATATAGCAATTCTTTGGACAATTTATATTGGATTAATTTATAATTATATCGATGAGCTTTTAAATACTTTTGAAAGCATACGTAATGTTCTAGGCAGAAATTTAGTCGATAAATTCACTATTGATTTTGCCATAACACATACATATCAAAATTTTTTATTAGGTTAAGTACTAGAAAAGACGAGGACGATAATATGAAAATTCATCTTTTCCAACAGTGTTTGATTGACATGTTCTACCCACATGTAGGCATGGCTGGTGTAGAAGTACTTGAAAGATTAGGTTGCGAGCTCGTAGTACCTAAGAAACAAGTATGTTGTGGCCAAATGTTTACTAACTCTGGTTACAATGAAGCAGCTATGGATGCAATTAAGAATACAATCGAATGCTTCGAGAACGCTGAATATGTAGTCAGCATGTCCGGCTCTTGCGCATTTGCAATCCGTGATGAATATCATCATTTCTTGAAAGATCAACCTGAGTGGTTGGCTCGTGCAGAAAAATTGAGCGGCAAAATTTATGAATTCACTGAATTCATTACTGATGTATTGGGTGTAGAAGACGTTGGCGCACGCTTTAACGAATCTGTTACATACCATACTTCTTGCCACGTTACTCGTTTGATGGGTGTTAAAGAACCTCCTTTCAAACTCCTTAAAAATGTTAAAGATATCAACTTGATTGAATTACCACGTGCAGACCGTTGCTGTGGTTTCGGCGGTACATTCTCCGTTAAGAACCCTGAAATTAGCGAAGTTATGACACGCGAAAAAGCATTGGAAATTGCTGGTACAGGTGCTAACGTTATTTCCGGTTCTGACCAAGCGTGCTTGATGAATATTGCAGGTATGCTTGATCGTCTTCATAAAGAAGGCGAAATCGATCGCCGTATCAAAGTAATGCATATTGCTGAAATCTTAAACTGCCGTTAAGGAGGAGACGACATGGCACTTATATATGACAATCGCCCCTATAAAACACGTATAAAAGAATGTTTG
>JAGZGB010000070.1 GCA_018367495.1 Veillonella sp.
TAGACTTAGTCTTAAGCTCTGTATGAACCTCTAAACCAACGACTGTTTCGTATTTACTACTCATAGAGAAACCTCCCCAGTTGGTGCTACTAATTGACAGTCCGGCCGTGCTTGTTCAAATGTGAAAGCAGCACGTAATAATGTTTCTTCACCCATAGCAGGGCCAAGTAATTGTAAGCCTATTGGCAAATTATTGCTACTCATACCTGCTGGAATGCTAATACCTGGAATACCTGCAAGATTTGCTGGTACTGTACAGATATCTTCTAAGTACATTGCTAATGGATCATTAGCTTTTTCACCAAATTTGTAGGATGTATTAGGTGCAGTTGGTGTCAAAATCAAATCCACCTTAGAGAATGCTTCGTCAAATTCGTTTTTAATAAGGCGACGAACTTTCAATGCTTTCAAATAATAAGCATCATAGTAACCAGCACTCAATACATAAGTACCTAACAAGATACGGCGTTGTACTTCAGGACCAAAGCCTTCTGTGCGAGTTTTAGTAGACATATCTACTAAGTTATCTGCAGGTACCCGCATACCATAACTTACACCATCATAACGAGCCAAATTGGAGCTAGCTTCTGCCAATGCGATGATATAGTATGCAGACAATGCATATTTAGAATTAGGCAAGGAAACCTCAACGATTTCAGCACCTAATTTTTTGTATGTTTCGATAGCTTCTTCCACAGCTTTACGAACTTCGCTATTGAGACCTTCACCAAAGAATTCTTTTGGTACACCAATTTTTAGATTTTTTACATCATTTACAAGTGCTGTAGTGTAGTCTACACGAGTGCCTGGAATAGATGTGGAATCTTTTGTATCATGCCCAGAGATTGTATTTAATACTAACGCTGCATCTGTTACATCGCGTGTAACAGGTCCAATTTGATCCAAAGAAGATGCGAAAGCAATTAAACCATAACGAGATACATTACCATATGTTGGTTTTAAACCTACAACGCCACAGAAGGATGCTGGTTGACGAATAGACCCACCTGTATCAGAGCCAAGAGCCCAAATAGCAGAACCGCTGGATACAGCTGCTGCACTACCGCCAGAAGAACCGCCTGGTACGCAATCAGCATTCCAAGGATTAGATGTTTTAGCTAATGCAGAGTTCTCTGTAGAGCCACCCATAGCAAATTCATCCATATTAAGTTTACCAAGGCTAATATAATGATTGTCTTGTAAACGTTCAATAACTGATGCATTGTATGGAGGCACAAAGTTCTCCAACATTTTAGATGCACATGTTGCAGGTTCATCTTTAATACAAATATTATCTTTAATTGCACCAGGAATACCTGCCAATGGGGAAATAGCTTCACCTTTAGCAATTGCTTCATCTACAAGCTTAGCTGTAGCCAAAGCACGATCATGAGAATCGGATAAGTACGCATGTACAGTCGGTTCCACTTTCGCTTTATGTGCAATAACAGCATTCGTCAATTCAACAGCGCTGATTTCTTTATTCACTAGTTTCTTGTGTAATTCATGAATTGTTGCCACAGCGAAACCTCCTATTCTTGTACAACGCGAGGTACTTTAAAATACCCATCCTCTGCTTCTGGAGCATTGGACAAAGCTAAATCATGGTCTAAGGATGGTTTTGTTTCATCCTCTCTAAATACATTGTGCAATGGTACTGCATGAGCCATAGGCTCTACACCATCAAGTTCTAATGCATCTAGTTCAGCAACATAAGTCAAGATGTCGGACAACTCTTTCTCTACATGTGCCATATGTTCTTCCTTAACTTCCAAGCGTGAAAGTAAGGCGATTTTTTTAATTTCCTCTTGGCTGATTTTCATCGAGACACATCCTTTCATAATTATTTATTATAAAGCAAATAATATATATTTTCAAAATATTGTAGAATGTATGTCTATTGGATTTCTCCGAGTTCGCGTAGGAGTTCTACAAACTCTTCTTCATTCATAACACGAATCCCCAATTCATTTGCTTTAGTAAGCTTACTACCACTGTCTTCGCCAGCAATAACAAGGGTTGTTTTCTTAGAAACGGAACCGGTCACCTTAGCCCCATGAGCTTCAAGAATCTTACCAGCTTCACTGCGGCCCATAACTTCAAGTTTACCTGTGAGAACGACAATTTCCCCTTCCATTTGGTTTCCTGCAGCTTCAACAACATCTACAGTCATCTTAAGTCCTGCCGCTGTTAAACCTTCAATGATTTCTACATGGGCAGGATCTTGACGGTATTCAACGATACTATCTGCCATTGTAGGACCAATCTCTTCTACTGCAACAAGTTCTTCCTTAGTAATAGTCATGAATCGTTCCATAGATTTCACAACACTTGCAATTGTTCCGGCTGCCTTAGATCCAATTAGTCGAATACCAAGACCATATAGTACACGATCTAATCCGCGAGCTTTAGAATCTCCGATAGCTTTTACCAAATTCTCAGCAGACTTCTTACCCATTCGGTCCATGGTAACTAGTTGATCTACCGTTAAATGATATAAGTCCACCACATTAGTAATTAACTTATAACTGATTAAGTTTTCTACAATGCTAGGCCCGAGACCATCGATATTCATAGCATCGCGAGATGCAAAATGGATAATTTGTTCCTTTTCAATGGCAGGACAATGTTTATTTGTGCAGCGAACAGCGGCTTCACCTTCACGTCGGACTGCAGGAAATTCGCATACAGGACATGTATTAGGAATTGTGAAAGGCACTTCACAACCAGTTCGTTTTTCTGGGACTACGCGGATAACCTCTGGAATAATCTCGGCTGCCTTGTGAATGATGACATGGTCACCAATGCGAATATCCTTTTCATTTATGAAGTCTTGGTTATGTAATGTAACACGACTTACATTTGTACCGGACACAAATACAGATTCCAATTCACCAGTAGGCGTAAGAACCCCTGTACGCCCCACATTGATAGTAATATCCTTAAGAATGGTCTCTACCTCTTCTGGCGGATATTTATAGGCTGTAGCCCATTTAGGATCTTTGGCAGTACTGCCAAGTGCCTCTTGATCATCAAAGCTATTTACTTTAATAACCATACCATCCGTATCGTATGGCAAGTCATGGCGTTTTTCATCCCAATAATTGATAGTTTCAATAACTTCATCAATGGTTTGACACACGCGATAGTGAGGATTTACAGAGAATTTAAAGTTTTCCAGGCTTTTAAGTAATTCCTCTTGACTATGAATGCTAGCACCTTCTTCAGAGCCAATAGCATAAGCAAAGAAGGCTAAGTTACGACTTGCTGTAATAGCAGGATCCTGTTGACGCAAGGAGCCTGCCGCAGCATTACGAGGATTCACAAAGGTTGGCAAGCCCTCTTCATCACGTTCTTCATTTATACGTTTAAATTCACTATGAGGCATATACGCTTCACCGCGAACCTCAATAAATTCAGGTGCATTTTCGAGGTATAAAGGAATGGATTTAATTGTTCGTACATTGGCTGTAACATCTTCACCAACACGGCCATCACCACGTGTCACAGCACGTACAAACATGCCATTTTCATAGTGCAAATTGACAGCCAATCCATCAATTTTTAACTCTACTACGTACGCAGAAGGCTTATGTCCTAATTCCTTTTCTACGCGACTAGCAAATGCTCGAACTTCATCAGCATTGAATACATTGGAAAGACTCAACATAGGGCGTCCATGAACGACCTTTTCAAAGGAGCTTTCCACCTTCATACCTACCCGTTGTGTTGGAGACGATGGCACAATATATTCAGGATGAGCTGTTTCCAAATCAACAAGCTCACGATATTTTTTATCATATTCAAAGTCACTCATCGTAGGAGCATCTTTTACGTAGTATAAATACTGCGCATGAGTTAGCTCTTGTTGTAACTCTTTAATTCTATCTTTCGGATTCATCTTATATCCTTTTGTACAGAGAATAACTATCCCTTCTTAACAGGTGCAAATTTTGCCATTACTACACGTACACCTTGTGTGGGGAATTCAATTGTCAGCTTCATACCAGCCCCTTCGCCGGCAACATTAATGACTTTACCATTGCCCCACTTGCTATGAATAGCAGTATCGCCAACCTTCCAATCAGCAATCACTTCATTGCGAACAATTGGCTTTGTAACTGGTCGGCTTGTGACACTCATATGTTGTGGAACATGACGCTTAATATCATCAGGTACTTTACGCTTAGCACGCAAACCATCTACTAACTCTTCTGGAATTTCATCGATAAAACGAGATGGTAAATAGCTGCTAGTGCGTCCAAATACGGTACGCGTAGTGGCATTAGAAATATATAATTCCTTTTCAGCACGAGTAATACCTACATAAGCAAGGCGGCGTTCCTCTTCAATTTCCTCAGGGTTCATCAAGGTGCGACTATGAGGGAATAAACCTTCTTCCAAGCCACCTAAGAATACAATAGGGAATTCCAAACCTTTCGCAGCATGTAATGTCATCAATGTAACTTTAGACTCTTCTTGCTCGAAAGAATCAACATCATTTACGAGTGCTACTTGTTCCAAGAAGTCTTCCACTGTACCAGTTGGATTTGTATCTTGGAAGTCTTTAGCTACAGATAAAAGTTCACCGATATTCTCAGCGCGAGCCTGATCTTGTGGATCTGTACTTTCTTCTAATTGTGCCAAGTAACCAGTTCTATCGAGAATAGATTCTAAGATATCAAGCACAGTTTTATCTTCCATTTCAGCTACGAGAGTAAAGATAAGGATACCAAATTCTTCTAACTTTTCCTTTGTCTTACCTTTAATCGTATCTACTAGATGCAACTGTGTTAATGTCATAAACAAGGACGTGCCATTTGCGCGAGCATAATCTTGTAGTTTTGCCACTGTAGTAGCACCAATACTACGCTTAGGTACATTGATGATACGCAATAAACTCAAATCATCGAATGGATTATATAACACACGTAGATATGCCAAAACGTCCTTAATTTCTTTGCGATCGTAGAACTTTGTGCCCCCTACCATAGTATAGGGCAATGCTCTCTTAATCAGTGCTTCTTCAAGTACACGAGATTGAGCATTTGTACGGTACAAAATAGCCATATCACCATAAGGTACACCATGAATATCGTGCTTTTTAGCGATAGTATCGCCGATGAAAGCAGCTTCTTCATGTTCAGACTGAGCCGTAAAGTGCTGGATTTTAGCACCTTCCGTCTTATCAGTCCAAAGATTTTTCTTAGGACGCTCTTCATTATTCTCGATAACAGCATTAGCTGCATCTAGAATAATCTTCGTAGAACGATAGTTTTGTTCTAGTTTAATAGATGTGCAGTTAGGATAATCCTTTTCAAAGTCTAGGATATTTTGAATATCTGCACCACGCCAAGCATAAATACTTTGGTCAGCATCACCTACAACGGCAATATTTTTCCAATAAGAGGCTAATAATTTAGCCAATAAATATTGAGCATGGTTCGTATCTTGATATTCGTCAATCATAACATAACGAAAACGCTTACTATATTTATCTAACACAGCCTCATTGGACTGCAATAATTTAACGGCTACCAATAAAAGATCATCAAAATCTAAAGCATTATTCTTACGCAATTCCCGTTCATAATACTCATATACATCAGCAACCTTTTGTTGGTAAAAGTCTCTCGCTTGCTTTCTAAAATCTGAAGCAAATAACAATTTATTTTTTGCATCAGATATGGCGCCAATCATAGCACCTACAGGATAGTATTTATCGTCGAGGTTTAATGCTTTCAAAGCGGCCTTAATAACAGCTTGAGAGTCAGATGTATCGTAGATTGTAAAGTTACTGTTATAACCTAAGAAGTTATCTAATTCAAAACGCAAAAATTTCGCACAGAAGCTATGAAATGTGCTTAGCCAAATGCGATTAGCTACATCACCTACTAAACCTTCTACACGACTTTTCATTTCTTTTGCCGCTTTATTGGTAAATGTAATCGCCAAGATTTCATATGGATTAACGCCTTGAGCCAATAAATGTGCAATGCGAACGGTTAAAACCTTTGTTTTACCAGATCCTGCACCGGCTAAAATCAATAAAGGGCCTTCCGTATGTTGAACGGCTTGTTGTTGCTCTTTATTTAAACCTGTTAATAATGAATTCATCGGAACACCCCTATCGCCCTTACATATACTATAGTTTCATAATCATATAAATAGAGAAGAAGAACGTTGCAAGCAACGTTCTTTTCCCTTTGTATACTACTATACTATTTCATAGCACCAAGAATTGGTGGTACGATTTGTTTTTTACGAGACATAGTATTTGGCAAGAATACGCCATTGTCTTTAACTTCTTTTTCAAATGCTTTTGTTACTACTGCTTCCACATCACCACTGAATAACAATGTAGTGCTTTCATCAAGAATATTTGTAACCATGATGTAAGATGCATCATAGTTATTAGCGCTGCGAAGAGCCTCTAATGCAGCTACAAGTTCAGCTTGTTTATCCAATACATCTGTTGTATCCATAACAGAGATTTGACCAATAGAAATTGTTTTACCTGCTTCGGAGAATTCTTTCATGTCTGTACGAACGATATCATCGTTAGTCAAATCAGAAATATCAGCACCAGCTTTTAACATATCAAGGCCATAGGACTCGATATCTACACCAGCGATTTCTGCCAATTTATGAGCCATTTCTTTATCTGTTTCTGTGCATGTTGGAGAACGGAATAAAACAGTATCAGAAATGATAGCGGACAACATCAAACCTGCAATAGCTTTAGGGATTGTTTGATTGTTTTCCATATACAATTTAGTAATAATTGTATTGGAGCAACCTACTGGTTCTAAGCGCATAAATACAGGGCCATCAGTTTCGAAATCACCAATGCGGTGATGATCCACAACGCCGCACATATTCATAGACTTGTAACCATCAATAATTTGTTTAGATTCATTGTGGTCTGTTAAATATAAGTTACCACCTTCTGGAGCAAATTCTTCCCAATTCTTAACAATTTGAGGGTGTTCAAAACCAAAATGATTCAATACGTATGTTGTTTCTTTATTTGCTTCACCTGCACATACTGGAGTAGCTGGTGTGCCCATTTGTGTTAAGAAATTAGCAAAGGAAATAGCAGAACAAATAGAATCTGTATCAGGGCTTTTATGACCTGCTACATATGTTTTTACATCACTCATAATATACCTCTTTTATATAAATTTCATATTTAATATCGACTTACGTCAATCCGATTTTTAACTCTATTATTATATCATAAATTATATAAAAAAACACGCCACTACTAAGTAGTGACGTGTTTTTGTCATTCTACAAAATTATCTAATGTAAATGATTAGTCGTGATTTTTTTTACGGTTTGTAAACAAACCAGGTCCAAGTGTTTCAATGATGATGAACAGCATTGGAATGATAAAGATACCAAACAATGTTGCTGTTGTCATCCCTGCTACTACAGTAATACCCATGGATGTACGAGCACCAGAACCAGCACCAGTAGATACTGCCAATGGCAATACACCAAGGATGAACGCAAAGGATGTCATCAAGATTGGCCGTAAACGAATTTTTGCAGCTTCGATAGCGGCATCAACAACGTTCATACCACGTTCGTCAACACGGATCTTAGCGTACTCGATGATTAAGATAGCATTTTTTGCAGCCAAACCAACAAGTGTTAAGAGACCAATCTGCATATAAATATCGTTAGCTAAGGAATATCTACCTGTAAAGTTCAACAAGAATGGAACTAAAGAAGCACCAATCATACCAGATGGTACGGAGAACAATACGGCAAATGGAACCTTCCAAGATTCATACAAGGCGGCCAAGATTAAGAATACAAATACTAGACCTAAACCAAGAATCATGATGGTTTGAGAACCAGCTTTCAACTCTTCACGAGATTGACCTGCCCAGTCATATGTATAACCGGCTGGTAAAGTTTTAGCTGCCGCCTCTTTCAATGCATTAATAGCATCACCAGAGGAATAACCATTCGCTTGAGAACCACCGATTTGTACAGCCATCGCATTATCAAAACGAGTAATACTAGATGGTGTACCAGTTTGTTCCTTCGTAATATAGTTAGATACTGGAACCATAAGGCCCTTGCTATTACGAACAGCTAGCATATTAAGCTGTTCTGCATTTTGACGGTAAGCGTCTTCAGCTTGAACTACTACTTTATAGTTTTTACCATATGTAGTGAAATCATTGACTTGAATACTACCATAGAAACCTTGCAATGTAGTAAAGATATCAGCTAATGCCACACCATCTTGAGCCGCTTTTTCACGATTCACATCAAATTGTAAGGATGGTGTAGATGTATCAAA
>JAGZGB010000071.1 GCA_018367495.1 Veillonella sp.
GCCTGTTCAATCCCCGATTTCAGGATTTCCTTCATGTCCATGCTCTGTATCCTCCCGCACGTCTATATCTAACTGATTATAAAATTGCCATTCACCTTCGACAGAAATATCATATCCTAAATGAACATGACCTACGCCTTCGTGAAAGTCTACTGTTAATTCATGAGTTTTTACGGTCATGTGTAAATCGCCATACGGCGTTTCATACACAGACTCGCGCTCTTCACCACGGACGTATTGATGACGCATATTGACCGCCCCTGTACGAAGCAGCACAATTGAATCATCATGGATTTTAATGGTCGTCTTAACCCCATCCATGCCCGTCACACTCGATTCTTCGTAACGCACATATTGTGTATTACCCTTTTCATGCGACGTACCAGGAGAAATCAACTCCACAACGGTATCCTTTCCGTCCATATCTCGTTGTACACTTTTTACGGACACTAGAACCCGCTTCATTTCATAACCTCCATGGCAGTAATTAATCATCATATTATACCATAATCAAGGACTATTTTACACCCTCAATGAGTCGCAATTTCTTAGCTTTTGTCATCTGTTTTATGGCATACTCTCTACGTTGTGCATCCTGTTTATTGCAAAAACTTTCAGAATACACCAATACAACAGGACGTCTCCCTCTCGTATACTTCGCACCGCCTGGAACATGCCCATTATGAGCCTCCATACGTCGCTCAAGATCGGTAGTCCACCCACAATACAAAGAATCATCTGCACAACGCACTAAGTACACATAGTGCCGTTCTTCAGACTTAATATCATCATTTACCATTTTTGGCATCATCAGTAATCGGCTCCAATGTGATGGTATTGATGATTACTGGTTCTATTGGCTTATCATTACGGCCTGTTTTTACTTTGCCGATTTTTTCAACCACATCCATACCTTGCACTACAGTACCAAAGATAGTATGTTTGTTATCTAACCAATCTGTTGGCCCCAAGGTAATGAAGAATTGAGAACCCCCTGTATTAGGACCACGGTTTGCCATAGCGAGGACGCCCATTTTATTGAAGTGCAAATCATTTGAGAATTCATCAGGAATTGTATAACCAGGGCCACCAGCACCTGTACCATCTGGATCCCCACCTTGGATCATAAAGCCTTCAATAACGCGGTGGAATGTAACACCATTATAGAAACCTTTTTTCACGAGGTAGTCAAAGTTTTTGACTGTAATAGGTGCTTTAGAGCCTAACAAACGAACTTTGAATTGACCATAATTTGTATCAAAAATAGCATACTCATCTGCAATTGGCGCATTTGAGAAGTTAGGCATGGTTACAGATTCAGCCTTTACAGTATTACCTTGTGGTTGTTCCCCACTTTTTGTGCCACAAGCAGCTGTACCAAGCATTGTAATTCCTAACATCGCGCATAAAGCCAAGCGTTTCCAGTTCATAGTTCCCCCAAAATATATCTTATATACTAACATGTATGTAAAATTCACATAGAAAAGCCGCTCAACCCGTGAGCGGCTCTTTTTTAGTATATCATGTTTAGAGAAAATTTGGTTTAAATAATTATTAAATTTACCAATTTATATAACCTTATACTTTCAGTTATATATTAGCCATTATTTACCATCAAATTGTTCAGGATTTGTACTATTATAAGTATCAATATAACTAAACTAATCAATCCACTTGAAATGTTTACATGCATTATAGATACCGTCCTTATCACAGTCTGTAGTGATATAATCGGCTTTTTCCTTCAATTCAGCACGTGCATTCCCCATGGCAATATTAAGCCATTCTGGCCTAAACATGGATAAGTCGTTATACCCATCACCAAATACAACAGCTTGATTAGGCTTCATAGCGAAGTAATCTAGCATTTTTCTAATTCCCAAAGCCTTCTCCATTGGCTCATAGAGAACACAACCATCGCCATAACGGATGAGCTTGTGTGTCATATGCTCGATATCCTTCTCCTCTTCTTCCCCCTCCTTAAAGAACACATAAATTTTGTAGAATTCCTCTACATTATGAAAATCAAAGTTAGGATCCACTGTAGTTTTAAAGACATCCCATCTTGGATGCCAATCTAAGATTTCCTTATATGGTGTAATGCGTCCTAATTTATTCCGATCTGTTACAGCCCAAGGAATATGATGGGACTCTAAATATTCCAAATAGTTAATGCATGCGTCACGATCCATGCCAATCATGGACACTAGTTCATTATTAACAGTAACACTATGTCCGCCGTCTGCCACAAAATCTGTAAGACCTGCTTGCTCAGCAAAACGCTTAGCATCTACTTGGATACGACCTGTAGCAAGCGCTACCCGATGGCCACGGCGCTTCAGTTCATCCAAACTATATTGTGCACTGTCAGGAATTTTACCTTCCGGCCACACAGCTAAGGTATTGTCTATATCGAAAAAGAAAAATTTCTGTTCCACAGGCCCTCCTAATCCCGTCCACTCATCAACTTAAATCGCTCTGTTTGTTCTATGTCTGGATATTTTCCATGGTCCACATCACTCAAAAACATATCTAGTGGTCGTACATATAAATCACGTTGATCATATAATTTTTGATATACAACGAACTGTTCACTCGTTTCCGAATGAGTTGCTACATCTAACACGTAATAATACATGCCTTTAAAATGACGATATAAGCCACCCTTTACAATTTTTCGCATTTATAACCTCATCACATAACATACACAAACAGTTACAAACTATATTAATCAAGAGATTCCATGTATTGAATAGCCTTAGTCAACATATCTGCTGTAATTTTGTATGGAGATACATCAATATCATGAACAGATGTCGCCTTTTCAACAATTTGAGGAATATGCGATGCAGTAAGACCTAATTGTGAAAGTTTAGTAGGCCATCCCAATTCGTGATATACTGGTAGCCACCGTTTTAATTCATCCATTTGTTGATCAACGGTTAACAAAATAAGCAAGCCATATGCTACCATTTCACCATGCAAATGATTTTCTTCTGTTTCTTTATTAGTAACACAACCATAACATACAGCATGAGCCATATTACTATTAAATGCCATAGGAACACAACCGGATACAATACCGGTAGTAAAGATAACAGTCATAGCAATGGTATCAAATGCATCACTACGTTTATTAGCTTGACTATCTTTATAGGCTTGTATACCATGTGCTAAAATCGGTTCACTACACATAGAAGCTAGAGTAAGGCCTAATTGAGTATTATAGTCTTGCTCACGATTGCGAGCAGAAAGATGGGTTTCATAGTGTTTTGCAATAGTATCTCCCATTCCCGCCCAGAAGTAACGGCTTGGTGCTTCTACGAGAATATCAGCATCAATAAAGCAGTGCACAGGAGGGTGATTTACAAAGGCTACGTCATCAAAGTTATGATCTGCAGTGTATACAGCTGCTACTTCTGACGTTGCAGCACAAGTAGAGGCAATAGTTGGAATTGTAAAGAATGGTTTATCATCTAACTCTAAAGCTACCACTTTTACCGTATCCATGGCCTTACCGCCACCGACAGCAAATATAAAATCCGCATCTTTTACAGAAGCCATCTGTGCAATTTCCTTGCCTCGAGCGAAAGTACACTCTCCACCAAAGTGAATAATATCTAGCACCTTAATGCTTGCTTTATCAAGCACTGGCCGAATATGTGGCAAAGCTTTAGAAAGAGCTGTTTCACCACCTATGATAGCAACAGACTTGCCATATAAATTTGTAAATTTTGGAATAGCTTCAAATACATCATGACCGCCAAAACTATAACTAGGTAAACAATGAGTACTACGCATAAAATTTCCCTTCCTTCCTTTATCATCTATATCCTTATTATAGAAACTTCTACTCACAAAATCAATTTTATATGACAACACTTAAAACATAAAAAGGTTCTATGCTTTCACTAAATGAAAGCATAGAACCTTTAGTTTTATTATTTATTATTAGAAACAAGACCTTTATGAATAAGACCTACAATGAAACCAAGTATTGCAAAGCTTACCCAACCCATACCTGAACCTTGGAACGGAATATACTCAACAAAAAGATTTTCCAAAAAGTCCGGTGCAATACCAGCTGTTTCCAGGCCAGTCATAAGAGCAGAAACCATTGTAAACGCCATAGTCCATGCATATACACAACGACGACCACCAAACACATTGTGTGCGAGTGCTAACAAGATGATTACAATAGTCAATGGATATAATAACATCAATACAGGGATAGCAGCGCTGATGATTGTTTTCAATCCAAACATACTAAGTCCAAATGCAGCTACGGAAAAAATAACTACATATAATTTGTAGCTAATCTTTGGTGTTAACTTATGGAAGTATGTACCACAAGAAGTGATAAGGCCAATACTTGTAGATAAACAAGCTAAGAGAACAATAATCGCCAAAATAATTTGACCAAAATCACCAAACAAATAACTAGCACTAGTAGAAAGTACAGGAGCACCTGTGTCAAATAAACCGAAGCGTTCGACACTAGTAGCGCCAATGTTTGCAATAAATATGTAAACAATGCCGAGAAGGCCTACAGCAATAGCCCCTACCTCCATAACAGTTTTGGTAATTACCTTACGCGAGGAAGCACCACTAAGACGTACAAAATCGATGACAAGAATAGCAAACACAACTGACGCTAGCGCATCCATTGTATTATAACCATCTAAAAACCCTTGTAACACTGCAGTAGGTGCATCACCATATGATGGTTGTGGCAATGCATAACCACCAATAGGTGTAATAAAAGATTTTACAATAAGTAACAAGATAACTAGCAATAAGGCTGGCGTCAAAATGTTACCAATACGATTTACAAGCTTTTGCGGACTAATGGATAACCACAAGGATACACCAAAAAATAATGCCAAGAAAATTGGTTCCATATTTATCTGTAATCCATCAGCAAAAGGCTTAATAGCAATTGCATAAGCTACTGTACCAGTACGCGGTGTAGCAAACATCGGACCAATACTCAAATAAAGAGCAATCGTATATAACAAGCCGTAAATTGGGTGAACACGGCTCGCTAATTCTTCAACATCTTTACAAGAAGAGTAGCCCATAGCTACAACACCTAACAATGGAAGACCTACACCTGTTAATACGAAGCCGAACAAAGCCCAACCTACATTATCACCAGCATGTTGACCTAGGGCTGCTGGGAAGATCAAGTTCCCTGCCCCAAAGAATAGGGCAAATAACATCATGCCTATAGCCCAATAAGCACGGGTCGACAGATTGTCGTTACCATTCATAAGAGTAACCCCCTTTAGGTTATATATAGAAATAATATTACCATTATAAGCCTAACGAAGACATGTATGCAATAAAAATATCATTGTTATGATATATTTGCATAGTTGTATTCCTATAAGTAAAGGGAATTAAATTTAATAATAAGTTAATTCAAAAAACTATATATTTTTATCATTATTCTCGTTTTTATATTATTACTTTATGCATCAGCCTTTTTTAAATGAACTTGCACATCATAAAACGTGCTGCCCCAACCTTGATCTGTTGGTCTGTCTGCAGTAAGAGCATTAATAGCCACATCAGGGTCACTAGATTGTGATTGCCACCATACACCAAGAGTCACCAATGTACCTCGTTGTATATCTTCATCATAGTAAGCTTTAATTTTTACACTACCACGATTATTATAAATCTCTACTTCTTCACCATTATTAATATTATATAATTTTGCATCTTCTGGATTAATGCGTAATTTCATAAGTTCTGACTCATCAAACTCAAGTTCACAAAAACTAGAGTCAAGGATTCGAATGTCATTGCCAATAATGAGCCAAAACGGTGCATTATCTCCATATGGAGGCAAATAACGAATCAGCGGTTCTTCATCTTGCGGATTATATAACTCAATTTTTCCAGATGGCGTTTTAAAATCTAACTTATAATTTTCTGGCAACGTCATCTCTACTGGTTCTCCTTGCAGGATTACATCTTGATCAGCATCAGATATACGACTTGATGTACGAACAATTTGTTCTATTAATTCCCGTTCACTAAGATTAAAGAATTCATCGTCAAGTCCCATACGTTTAGCTAATGCAGAAATTACTTGCCAGTTAGAGCGAGATTCACCAATCGGTTCAATTAATTTATATCCGGTTCCAATAGTGTAGTGCCCATAAGAATTATATATATCATCATGTTCAACTGATGTGGTAGCTGGCAAAACGATATCCGCATATTTACATGTATCTGTAAAGAATCGTTCATGAACTACAGTAAACAAGTCATCACGCATCAAACCTTTTCGCACAATATTTTGATCAGGTGCTGTTATAGCAGGATTACTAGAAAATACATAGAGACTATGTACTGCAGTACCTGATGGACTTGTAAGCATTTCGCCTAATTTTATCATGGGCATTAATCGCTTTGCAGGGGCATGTACATGAGCTTGTTGCATTATATCTTTACCAACAAACTTACTACCACTAGCACTCGATAACAAGCCGCCTCCCAGATGTTGCCAAGCTCCAACTACAGCAGGTAAAGCATTAATAGTACGACAGTTCATAGCACCATTCCCATAGCGGGATAATCCACTGCCAAGACGTATAAAAGGAGCCTTAGCTGTAGCATATGCGTGGGCAAACTCAGTCATACGTTCCACGGAAACGCCACAAATAGCAGATGCCTTTTCAGGTGTAAACTCAAGTAGTACTTCATTTACAAGCTTATCAAATCCTTGCACGTGCTTCTTAATAAACTCTATATCCGCTAAACCATCTCGATGAATAATGTGAAGCATACCTAATGCAAGTGCTCCATCACTACTTGGTTTAACATAGATATGTTCATGAGCTTGATTAAAAGTATAGGTCTTATGAGTATCAATAATCCAAATTCGTGCACCGTTCTTTTTCGCCACGTTTACATCATGTAAAATATGGACATCTGTAGCAGTTGCATTAATCCCCCACAAAACAATTAAATCACTATGTTGTGCCTCTTGTGGCTTAATAGCTAATGTATCACCGTAAACTGAGCAGAAACCTGCTTTCTTAGCTGGAGAGCAAATACCACGGTCTTGATCTGTTGCCCCAATACGTCGGAAAAAGTAATCTGCAGCAGGGCTCTGAATAACACCCATTGTTCCTGCGTAGGAATAACGTAAAATACTTTCACTACCATAATTATCAATAGTGTTCTTGAAATTTTTTACAATTGTATCTAGCGCCTCATCCCAACTAATACGCACATATTGATCTTCACCAATACCCTTTTGGCCAATACGCTTCATAGGATATTCTAAGCGCAATGGAGAATGGATAACCTTTTCATAGTGCGCCATTTTAGGACATAATGTGCCACGGGTAAAAGCATGTTCCTTATTACCGCGTACAGACACTACTTTATTATTTTCAACCGATACAATTAGACCGCATGCATCTGGGCAATCATAAGGACATACTGAATTATATTCTTTCAAAATAAGCACCTCGCTTATCAATCGTATAAACTATAGAACATAGAACTATGTATATATATTATAATACAGCATTAATCACATAATATAATCTTTTACACATTTTCTCTCACTACAAGCATATAAAATATTGTATATTTTGCATATCAATACATTTAGTTATCACAATGTATTTATATTCTTATCACTATTTTTTATATGCAATGTTGAATATTTCAAGGTTTATCGATATTTATCTATTCTCATTCTTGCCCAAAACCTAAACAGATATACTAATAAGTTCTATAAAAATACTATAAATCTATAAAAAAATAATCTAGTTATAACTAAAAGTCATAACCATATAGTTTTAGATATAATCAGATGTTTCAGTAACTATCCGCAGAATATGTGATAAACATCACCCCTACGTATGCGTATTTAGTAATGTGTTTCAGACTGTAAGACTATTCAATCTCTCTTCTTTCTGTGCTATACTGACATTGTCATTTGAGAGGATATAGAACTCACCGGACATCATATCACATTCGTTGATATTATAAAGTGGAGTTAGCTATATCAGGTCATATTTTCTGAAAAGAGGTTTTAACAATGGCAGACGCAAAAAATACTGTGCTATTCCCTTATGAAACACTTCACAAACTTTGCATGGACGCTTTCCAAAAATTCGGTTTCTCCGAAAAAGAAGCTGACATCATCCAAGACGTACTTTTGACTTCCGACTTGTTCGGTATTCAAAGCCATGGTATGCAACGTATGGTACGTTACCACAAAGGTATCTCCAACGGCTTGATTAAAATCGACGCTAAACCTGAAATCGTAAAA
>JAGZGB010000072.1 GCA_018367495.1 Veillonella sp.
CGATGCTCCTGCTGTTACTCCTACCGTCTGTACTCGGTTAAACCATTCCAGTTGTAATTCAGTAGAAGTTTCAATGTGATATGTTGTACATCCAACGTCACGACAAACCTCTGCCAATCGGTTTGTATTGCCGCTGTTCTTACCGCCTATCACTATCATAAGATCTACATTACGTGCTAAGTCAACGGCAGAGTTCTGTCGTTCTTGCGTTGCATTGCATATCGTTTTGAAAACCTTAAGATTCTTAGATTTTTTCTCTAATATCTCTATTATACTGTTAAATTTGAATTGTGAAAAGGTAGTTTGTACAACTACACCCATTTTTTCCACAATTTGTAGTTTTTCAGCGGATTCTTCATCTTCGATGATTATCCCCTTATTATTTGCCCATAAATTTATACTTTTGACCTCAGGGTGGTTTTTTTCGCCCAAAATCACCAAAGTCATTCCATCTTCTATGACAGACTTAGCATCTTGTTGCGCTTTTTTAACATGAGGACATGTTGCATCTAAAATATGTAATCCCTTTTCTTCAGCTTCCGCATAAATAGCAGGGCCTACACCATGAGATCGAATAATCATTGTCCCTTCGTCAATATCTGCTACCTCTTGAATAGGGCTGACACCTTTACTTTCAAGGCGTCCTACAACTTGAGGATTATGAATGATAGGGCCTAATGTATAACTTTTACCCTTACCATCGGCAGCTTCATTAGCCATTTCAACGGCTCGTTTAACACCATAACAAAAGCCATGGTTTTCAGCCAAAATTATTTCCATAAAGTCTCCTCTATACGATTTTCATGATACGAATCTATCATGCGTTGAATTTCACCTTTAACACGGTCATTAACCTCTGTGATTGCTTCAGGTGTTGGTTTAGCTTTACTTACAGGAACTTGTTTTCCAATAATACAAGCCACTTGATTTTTCTTCATATTATGAGATCCAATAATAGCAACTGGTGTGATACCAATACCTGTACGCAATGCAATTGATGCTGCACCATCATGAAATCTTCCAAGCTTACCGCTCTTTTGACGGTTTCCTTCAGCAAATATCCCCAGTACCTTCTTATCTTTCAATAATCCTAAGGCATGACGTATAGCTACTTTGTCGATAGCACCGCGATTTAGCGGAAACGCACCAAGCCAAGTGCAAAAGAATCGAGAAATGGGATTCACAAATAATTCCTGTTTTGCCATAAAGTGTACATGTCTAGGTAGTGCATATCCACAAATAGGTGGATCATTGTTACTTAAATGGTTCGGTACAACAATAACGGGACCTTCCATAGGAAAATTATCACGCCCATACACCTTTAGTCCATAGCCCACTTTATAGCGCAACCAAAAGGCAGTACGCCAAAGCCATGTAGAAAATTTATTCATTTTAGATTCGCTCCTGTACAAGATGTAATATATGTTCCACTGTTTCATCAAACGTCATGTTACTAGAATCCACAACAATAGCATCCTCAACGCACACCAGTGGAGATTCATCGCGATTTTTATCCATTTCATCGCGACTTTCAACATTCTTTTTGATGTCTTCTAATGATTGTTCATTAGAAGTGCCTTGAACTTCAAGCCATCTACGTTTTGCTCGTGCATCTACAGATGCTGTTAAGTATATCTTCAACTCAGCCTTTGGTAGTACAACAGAACCTATATCGCGACCATCTAAAATAACACCACCAACAGCAGCCATAGCTTGTTGGCGTTCAACTAAGTATTCACGAACACCTTTATAAGAAGCAATGGTTGATACATTCTCATTGATTTGTTGTTGTCGAATTAGATTCGTCACGTCTTGACCTTTTACAAATACTTTGCAAGCATTTGCAGTAGGCTCTAATGTTAAATCTAATGAAGGGAGCAATTCCTCTACATCTTTTTGGTTTTTCACATCAACATGGCTATCGAGAACTGACCATGTTACACCTCGATACATAGCGCCTGTATCGATATATAAATAACCCAATTCATTAGCCACTACTTTTGAAATACTACTTTTACCAGCCCCTGCAGGACCATCAATAGCAATGGCAATTTTTCTAGTATTCATAATAACCTCTATTCTTCATCACCATGTACAGCATGCATAGCCGCCACATAACCAGTAGAAAAAGCTGCTTGTAAATTATAGCCGCCCGTAAAGGCATCAATATCCAAAACCTCACCAGCACCATATAAGCCTTTCACCAATTTAGATTCCATGGTTTTGGGACTAAACTCTTTTAACGAAATACCACCGGCTGTAACAATTGCTTCTGCTACAGGGCGTAACTCCTTTACAGTTAATGTCATATGTTGTAATACATGACATAAGCCCATACGTTCTTCTTTTGTGATTTGATTAATGGGTTTGCTTGGATCTAATTCAGCAAGGTTTATCACAACCGGAATCAGATTGACAGGTAACAAGTCTTTCATTCCATTAGCTAATTGTTTTTTTGAATATAAATCAAAATCCTTCTGTAATCGTTTGTCTAAAACTTCTGCAGTTAATGCAGGCTTAAGATTTATTTCAATAGTGATTTGTGGATTTTTCTTACGCAACAATTTGCCTACTGTATGACTTAAAGACAAGATTGTAGGACCCGTAAGGCCGAAATGAGTGAACATCATTTCCCCAAATTGTTTCGCTTGTAACTTATTTTTAGAAATAACGGATACCTCAACATTACGAAGACTAAGCCCCATAATATCTTTTACCCAAGATTCTCCTGTTACAATTGGTACCAATGATGGTCTTATATCTGTAATGGTATGACCAACTTTTTTAGCTAAAGCATATCCATCACCAGTTGAACCAGTTAACGGATAAGAGGCACCACCTGTACAAATGATAGCGGCATCACAAGCATATTGTTCCTTATCTGTTGTAACTCCTACAACACGACCATTCTCAACAGTAATAGATATAACAGGTTCATTTAAATGAACTTGCACTTTATGCTTTTTAAGGATTTTCATGAAGGTATTGCGTACTTCTAAGGCAGAATCAGATTCTGGGAATACACGGCCCCCTCGTTCTACTTTAGTTTTCAATCCCCAACTATGTAATAATTCAAGTAGGTCTTCATTACTAAAGCGTTCATAAGCGCCATATAGGAACTTACCATTACCAGGCGTATTTTTAATAAACTCGGCCATATCCGCACTATTTGTAATATTACAGCGACCTTTACCAGTAATGCCCATCTTTTTACCAACCATATTCATTTTTTCGAGTAAGATGACACGTGCCCCTTCACGACCAGCTATAACAGTTGCCATAAGACCTGCTGCACCACCGCCAATGACTACGATTTGCTTCATTTCTTACCTGCTCCTAACTCTTTTAGAGCTTTCACTTCACGAATTGTAAGTTGGCGAGAACCACCGCGTTTAACGCCACCTAAGGTAAGTCCAGCATAAGCAATTCGTTTTAAGTTATGAATACGATATCCAAAGTGTTCAAACATACGACGAACTTGACGATTACGACCTTCATGGATTGTAATTTCTACTTCATGAACACCATTATGATCATCAAAACCAAGATCTACAATTGTTGCAGGAGCTGTTATACCATCTTCAAGTTCTACACCATTGGCAATAACCTGTAAATCTTCATCACGAACACGCCCTTTAATACGCACTTCATATATTTTTTCTACGCCCTTAGACGGATGAGTTAAGTTTTGAGCCAACTCACCATCATTCGTCAACAACAATAACCCTTCTGTATATAAGTCAAGGCGACCTATTGGATAGATTCGTTTTGATTCATTTTTTATATAATCTAAAACAGTCTCACGACCTTGAGGGTCAGAAACAGATGTAATAACCCCCTTTGGTTTATTTAACAAGTAATAAACTGGCTTCTCTTGGGCTAATAATTGACCATTAACCTTAACTTTATCTTTTTGAGGGTCAACTTTTACACCTAATTCAGTGATTCTACGACCATTAACCTGAACTTTTCCCTCTGTAATCAATTCTTCTGCCTTACGTCGTGATGCTATACCACAACTAGCAATAAATTTTTGTAAACGTTCCATATTATCCTTCTGTTTCTAAAACTTCTTGATGTAAAGCTTCAATAGATTCTACACCAGCACTTCTTAAAAACTCATCAGTTGTTCCATAAAGAATAGGTCTTCCTACAGTATCTTTATGACCTAGTTCCGCAATAAGAGAGCGATTGAGTAATTGTTTAATAATCTTATCGCTATTTACACCGCGGATTTCTTCGATTTCAGCTTTAGTTATAGGTTGTTTATAGGCTATAACAGCTAATGTTTCCATTGCTGCATTAGATAATTTATCTTCTCTCTTACGGATATGACCTACATAATCAGCACTTTCCATGGCACTAACTAACTCAATACCAGCTCCAGATACTCTCAAACGGATGCCGCGATTTTGCTCTTCTAGTTCACGATGTAATGTATCTATATAATCTTGTACTTCCTCTTTTGAAAGTTCAAATACTTCTTCCAGCATTTCTATTGATATAGGTTTTGCCGATGAGAACAGTACGGCCTCTAAATGCATTGTTGGTAAGTTCATATAGCCCCCCTTTCTATACGGTACCTTCTAAAGCTGCAGTGAATATAATATCATCCTCTTCATAGCGCATTTCCATAACTTGTTGCTTCAACAATTCTAAAACAGCCATAAAGATCGTTACCATACCACTTTTTGTTTCAATTGCTCCTAATAACTCCCTAAAATATAAACTTTCACCACGTCGAACACGACTAGATAAAGACAAAATCATATCCTCTAGACTATAACAGTCTTTTTCAACCTTAACCTCGCGAATAGGCTCCTCTTCAGGTAACTCCTTAGCGCGTTTTATAGTCTGATAAAAAATCTCATATAATCGGGAAAGTTCTAAACTATATACATTATCTAACCCAAGTACGCTTGTTTCTTCAGGTCTACTAAATATATTGGTGGATACATCCGTACGTTCCATTAGTAAAGCTGTAAAATCTTTGATTTTTTTAAACTCTACTAATTTTGCTACTAATTCATCACGTGGATCTTCAGAATCCTCTGGCTCAGGTTCAGCTTTAGGTAATAACATACGCGATTTAATCTGTAACAAAGTAGAAGCCATTACAAGAAATTCACTACTATAATGAATATCAAAATGATTCCAATTATCTAAATATTCCAAGTATTGACTCGTAATTTCAACGATAGGAATATCGGTGATTTCTATTTTATGTTTTTCAATAAGATGTAAAAGCAAGTCCAAAGGACCTTCAAAGACATCCAACTTATAATTATAAACTCCCATAAACCCCAATCCTTAGAAAATATACTTTAACTATATAATTATAAAGCATTTATAGTAGTACTTTCAAATAATTGTTTTTTTTACAGTCATCTGCTATCTTTATTATAGTAATTATTATATATTATAGAAATAAATTATTGTGTATTCCTTCAAGAGGGGATTTATTATGTCATCTAGTTTAAAGCAAATTGGGAGAAACCCCATCTTTCGATTTGGTATCATTGGTATTGTTTTATATATAGCTCTATTTTTCATCTATGAACCTATTACACTAGGTTTAGATGTGGAAGATATAACGATTTTAGCAGTACCAACAATTGTAGGTACTTTTTTATTTCAATACTTTATGGGATGTACCGTTTTTCATAGACCATTTTTGGGATATGGCTTAGTCGGTATTCTTTGGGCCCTTACATTCCCACTTCTGTTCCACTGGTCCTATGTAAAACCTTTATATTTTTATGAGTTCGCTAATGACTTTTTATTTGGCTTATTAATCTTTATGGGTTTATCAGGGATTCAATTTTTATTAAACCAAACGAATCGTCTACATAAAACCACATCATTAATCATGGCTATCATTACCATGATATTAAGCCTTATTCCATTCTTACAAATAGGATACTATCTAACTACATGGCATTGTTTAACGCCAGCTAGTTTACTAGCAGTATATATGACAAATCCTGAAGAAGCATTTGGTTTCTTAAAAAACGCTGCTGGTATTCCTGGTCTTATTGCTGTTGGTATTGGCCTTGTACTATGGACCTATCTACTCTACTGGTCTAATCTTGGAATGAAAGCAGTAGTAAATTTAAATACTACACGACCTATGCGCTCCACATTGCTCATTGTATCCATAGTAGCATTCTTAGTATACGTACCATTCTTCTTATTCCCAAAAACATGTATTGTAGCAAACTGGATTGCAGCTGGTGATTATGTAAAACAAATGCAACAATATAATGATAACCATCATTTAGTATTTGATTCCTTCAATTTGGATACAAAGGAAACCTCTGCGAATAAAACACCAGGGACTATCATATTAGTTATTGGTGAATCTAGTTCTCGTGATTATATGAAGGTATATAATCCAAACTTCTCTTATGACGATACGCCATGGCAAGGCAATATGCGTACAGATAATAAAGATTTTATCTTCTTTGATAACGCATATTCATCATACGTACAAACAGTACCTACCCTCGAACGTGCTTTATCTGAACGTAATCAATATGATGATAAACCATTCCTCGATTCTGCGAATATTTTAGATGTTGCTAAAAAAGCAGGATATACTACTTCTTGGTTTAGTAACCAAGGTGTATTTGGCGAATATGATACAGCTATTTCATTAATGGCTAAAACAGCAGACACCACTAAATGGTCACATGAATCCTATGCTTTCTCTGATCGTTATGATGAATCACTCTTACCATTATTAAAGTCTGTTGATCCAAGTAAAAATAACTTTATTGTCATTCATATTATGGGTAGTCATATTTACTACAATGACCGTTATCCACATGAATTTAGTAAATGGAAACAAGGTCCATATCCAGATGGCAAAGAAGCATATGCTAATAGCCAATTATATACAGACTGGTTATTACAACAGATTTATACTTATGGTAAGGAAAAATTAAACTTGCAAGCCATGGTGTATTTCTCTGACCATGGTGAAAGCTTGGATAAATCTCATAATCCAGATACATTTGACTTTGTTATGACTCATATTCCATTCTGGATATATTTATCACCTCAATATCGTGCTGAGTATCCTCAAACAGCAGAAGAACTTTCTAAACACGAACATCAATACTTTACAAATGATTTACTATATGACACATTGATTGGTCTCATGCACGCACCTAATCAACGATATGATGCAACAAGAGACTTTAGTAATGGTAAATATAGATTTAATTTACATAACCTTACTACCTTACTAGGGGAACAACCATTAATTAATGATCCTGTAAACGCAGGAAAATAAACTTTAATATTTCTAGTAATACAAAAGCATTTTATTATGTTAGTATAATGTAGTTTAGGTTTCACTAACATGAAAAAAGAGATGAGTTAAAAACTCATCTCTTTTTTTGTTCCATTAATAGTTCAATATCTTCTTCCGTATAAACCTCTATATTATTCATTAAAAGGGCTTCTACAGTACATCCATGACCCTCTCGTAGGGTTTTACTAAAGGTACCATCATAAATGCGCTTATAACCGCAACTAGGACTTTTTGCTTTCATTAGAGCCTGCTTACACCCCTGTTGAATTGCTATATGCAATGCAATTTGAGCTCCTTTATGAAATTCTGTGGTTACATCAGTTCCATTAGCTGTACATACACGTTTACCTTGTCGTTCCGCCGGATTACGAGGTGAGCTAAGTCCACCTAATACTTCTGGACATACGGTTACCAGATCAAAAGCATCCTTTAACAACGGTAACTGTTCTATAAGATTACCTTTTCCATCATAACGACAGGATACACCACATAAACATTCACTAATTAACAATTTTGGTTTATTATTCATAACTTTATTAAACATGGAGAATCATATTTAGATATACCATTCTAATAAGAAACTCACACTCATATTTTAGATTATACATATTTAAAATTTAGATTTACATAAGAAAAAAAGACTAACCGAAGTTAGTCTTAATTGGTGCCGAGGACCGGAATCGAACCGGTACGGTTGTTTCCAACCGACGGATTTTAAGTCCGTTGCGTCTGCCTGTTCCGCCACCC
>JAGZGB010000073.1 GCA_018367495.1 Veillonella sp.
AAAGGGCTGTATAGCTATAAGAGGTGGAATAATTGGAAAAACGTGTAGTAATTACTGGCTTAGGGGCAGTGACTCCTGTAGGTATCGGTAAAGAGAACTTTTACAATGCGTTATTGGCAGGTCAATCTGGTATTGGGCCAATTACACGCTTTGATGCATCTGAATATGCAACGCGTATTGCTGGTGAAGTAAAAGATTTTGATGTTACAAATTATGGCGTAGACAAAAAAGAAGCTCGTCGTATGGACCGTTCTGTAGAATTGGCTATCGGCGCTGCTGTTCTTGCTTGTGAAGATGCTGATCTTGACTTGGATAAACAAGATCTAGATCGTTGTGGTACTGTTGTTGGTACTGGTATTGGTGGTATCGACTCTATCCATGAAGTATATGAAACATTATTCGAAAAAGGTCCTGGCCGTGTAAGCCCATTTGCAGTTCCTATGATGATTGCAAATATGACATCTGCACGCGTATCCATTCGCCTTGGTCTTAAAGGCCCTGTTATTACAGACGTAACTGCTTGTACTTCTGGTACAAATGCTATTGGCGATGCTTTCCGTATCATCCAACGTGGTGATGCTGATATCATGTTCGCTGGTGGTACTGAAGCGGCTGTATCCCCAGCTGCTGTAGCTGGTTTTGCGGCTATGAAAGCTATGTCTACACGCAATGACGAACCAACAAAAGCATCTCGTCCATTTGATCGTGATCGTGATGGTTTCGTAATGGGTGAAGGTTCTGGTATCGTAGTTCTTGAAGAATTAGAACACGCTAAAGCTCGTGGTGCTCACATCTACGCTGAAGTAGTAGGTTATGGTACTAATGGTGATGCTTACCACATCACTGCGCCAGCTCCAGGTGGTGTACAAGCTCGTAAATGTATGGAATTAGCAATTAAAGATGCAGGTATCGATCCTAAAGACGTTAACTATATCAATGCTCATGGTACATCTACTGGCCTAAATGATAAAAATGAAACATTGGCTATTAAAGAATTGTTTGGCGATCATGCAAAAGATATCGCTGTTAATTCTACAAAATCCATGACAGGTCACTTGTTAGGTGCTGCTGGTGCTATCGAAACTATCGTTATGGCGATGGCTATCGAAACTGGTAAAATTCACCCTACAATCAACTGTGACAATCCTGATGAAGGTTTGGATCTAGACTATGTTCGCGAAGGTGCACGTGATCTTCAAGTCAAATGTGCTCTTTCCAACTCTTTTGGTTTTGGCGGTCATAACGGTACACTTTGCGTACGCCGTTATGAAGATTAATGGCTGCTATCGAAGCGCATAAGAGTAAGATGATACAAGCTCGTGAAGAATCTCTTCATGGGCTTGTTGCTCGTTTAGATATACCTGTGTCAGATATATCCATTATCGATTGTGCCTTTACACATACATCTTATGCGAATGAACATAAATCAAAGCATATTCATCACAATCAACGATTAGAGTTTTTAGGCGATGCTGTACTGGACCTCATCATTGGGGAATACTTATTTAAAAAGTACCCGGATATGGCTGAAGGAAACTTGACGAAAATTAAGGCCGCTACAGTATGTGAGGATTCTTTAGCATCTGTAAGTCGTTCTTTGCAATTGGGGCAATATTTATTGCTCGGTCATGGTGAATGTGCTTCTGGTGGTAATAATCGTAATTCTATTTTAGCGGATACCTTTGAGTCTCTCATTGGTGCTATTTATATTTCTACAGATTACCAAACGGCGATGGACTTCGTTTTAAAACATCTTATTACTTATATCAAGCAAGCTTTAGAAGGAAAACGGGGCAAGGATTATAAAACCTTGTTACAAGAATATGTGCAACGGGATGGTGATAAACATATCGTATATCGTTTGCTCAGTGAAAGTGGTCCCGACCATGCAAAAACCTTTTATATGGTGGTCGAAATCAATGGTGTTACTTACGAGGCAGGCTCTGGTAAAAGTAAAAAAATTGCAGAACAACATGCGGCTCAATTAACGTTAGAAAAGTTAATGGCTAAATAGAAAAGCGCCTAATGGCGCTTTTTTCTGTATAATAGTATATAGAATAGTAATATATTTATCTTATGATCGTTGTATCGAAAGCCTTATATCTTAATATATTAATTACATATCATAAGGAATAAATACATGGATATTAATATATTAATATAAAAGGTTTTGACTGAGTTTATTTTATATAAGAAAGGAGAGTGACTATGAAACCATTTGGTATGATACCTTTTTTTATACCTCATCTAGGGTGTCCTTATGTATGTACATTTTGTAACCAGTCCCGTATTACAGGCCAATCTGGTATTAGTCACCTAACACCGGATTATATAAAAAAAACGATTACAGATTATGTGGGTAAAAAAAGAAATGATAAGTTTTGGGAGGTTGCCTTTTATGGAGGCTCTTTTACAGCCATTCATCGTGATTTGCAACATACCTTATTAGCGCCAGCTTATGAGATGTTACAACAGGACATAATCGATGGTATACGTTGCTCTACACGGCCTGATGCTGTTGGGGATGAGGCTATCTCGTTTTTACAATCCTATGGCGTAAAAACAGTAGAACTTGGCGTACAGTCAATGAATGATGGTATTTTAGTCGATGCTAAGCGCGGTCACACAGCACAAGAGGTAGTAGATGCTGTTGCACGATTAAAGCGACGTGGAATGACTGTAGGTGTTCAGCTTTTACCAGGATTAAAAGGTGAAACCTGGGAAACCATTATAGAAACCGCTATTGCTGTAGTTAAATTAGAACCAGATTTTGTACGAATCTATCCTGTTCTTGTTATAGAAAATACGGAACTAGCAGATCAATATAGATCTGGTGAGTATGAGCCATTAAGTACTGAACAAGCTATTAAATATTGTGCATTCTTAAAGGAATGGTTTGAACAGCATAATATTGAAGTTATACGTACAGGATTACAAAGCACGGAAGAGCTAGATTCAGGCAATAGTTTGGTAGCAGGTCCCTATGAACCTGCTATGGGTGAGCTCGTTGTAAATGAACAATATAAACAACGTATTGAAAGATGTATTAATGAACATCTTTCTTCAGAAAACTTGTTAGGAAAGCAAAATGATTACGATTTTTCTCATTTTGATTGTTACCATACCCATAAGGTAGGATGTAGATTTTATTCGGATAGTGGTGATATTTTGTTGAAACATAGGATTGTAATTTCTTATCCTAGAAGCAGTACATCAAAGGTGCGAGGTCTCAAAAATCGCAATATTTTATATTTCCAAAAAACGTATCCTCAATTTAGCATAGATTGGTGTGAAGATAGTACGAGAAATACTGTTCGTTGCTGTATTGATGGCCTACAATATATGTTATAATAAAAGATATGATTATTCGGGGTTGTTAGTAGAAAGGAGGCAGTCATGCAATTACTTCGGTTAGAATTAAAGGGCTTTAAATCGTTTGCAGATAAAACGGTTGTAAAATTCTCGCCAGGAATGACTGCCGTTATTGGACCTAACGGAAGTGGTAAAAGTAATATTACGGATGCTATGAAATGGGTTTTAGGGGAATCTAATGTCCGTAACTTACGTGGTCAAAAAGCAGAGGATATTATTTTCTCTGGTACGGAAAAACGTAAACCAATGAGTGCAGCTGAGGTTACACTTGTATTTGACAATAGTGACCATCAATTAGATGTAGATATGGCTGAGGTTGCTATTACACGCCGTATTTATCGTACTGGTGAAAGTGAGTTCCTTATCAATAAACGCTCTTGTCGGTTAAAGGATATTCACCTTTTATTAGCTGATACAGGCCTGGGGAAAGATTCAATGGCTATTATCGGTCAGAATCGCATTGATGCTATTTTGAATTCAAAGCCTGAAGAGCGTCGTTTGATCTTTGAAGATGTAGCAGGTATTTCTCGTTTTAAGATCAATAAAGAAGATGCATTGCGTCGTATTGCTAGTACGGATCGAAACATGGAACGCGTACGCGACGTTATGGCTACTATTGAAGAGCAACTGGGACCTTTGTCTGAAAAGGCTGAAAAGACTAAAAAATATATGAACTTAAGTCGTACAAAGCGCGACTATGACGGGGCATTAGGCTTTCATAATTATAAGACATCAGACCGTCTATTAACTCGCTTTGAAAACGATAATATCTCCTTTAAGAATGAAGAGATTGAGCTTCAAACGGAATTGTCCAAATTAGAAGCTCGTCGTTATACCTTGCAATCCTCTTCCACTAAAGAGCAAGAACAGTTAAAGTTGTGGGAAGCGCAGTATACGGAAAAGCAACGTGATGAAGAACGTTTAGCTGGCCAGTTACGTTTGTTAGAAGAGCAATTAAAGACGGCTCACCGCGAATTAGATGAAACATCTATGCGTATTAGCGAATTGGAAGCTACGAAGAAGGGCGAAGAACAACAATTACGCATTTTAAATCAATTGATTCAAGATGAAAGTGCTCAATTAATAGAGAAAGAGTCTAAGCTAGAAGAGTTAGAGTCTAATTATAAAAAATCTGTTGAAGATGTTAGCGCTGAACAAGCGAAGTTCCAGTCCTTGCAGTCTAATCGAGAAGCCTTTGAGCAACATCAGTTAGAACTGGTGAGCGCTATTGAAACAGCAAAGGCTAGTATTCGTAGCTTAGAAGCTCGTAAGGAAGAGTCTACAAAACAATGTGAGGTTTTAAAGACTGAAATAGGTCAAGTAGATAGTGAATTACAAGTAGCTCGCGGTGAATTTGACACATTAGGCCAACAGTTTAATGCTATTTCTGCACAACGACAAGCCCTCGTTGATGGCGGTAAAGAAGCAGTGATGCAAGTTCGTGAAGAACGCAAAGAATTACAAAAATTACGTACCCAAGAGCAACGTGTTAAAGGTCGTATCGAACTATTAGCCCAATGGGAAGAACAACATGAAGGCTATTTAGAAGGTACTAAGAATATCTTAAACGGTATAGGAGCTTGGCGCGAACAAATTACAGGTGCTGTTGGTGATCTCTTTACGGTAGAAGATAAATATACTACGGCTATCGAAACGGCATTAGGTGGTAGTGTTAACCACGTTGTGACCACTACTGCTCGCGCTGCTGCGGAGGGTGTCAATTATTTGAAATCTATCCAAGGTGGCCGCGTAACCTTCTTGCCGATGGATTCTGTAAAAGGAAAACCCTATGATACACCGGCTTTACATGAAAGTTGTGTAATAGGTACTGCTGTTGATTGTATTTCCTTTGATAATACATACGCTCATATTTTCCAATATTTATTAGGCCGTACGTTGGTAGTGTCCTCTATGGATGATGCCATTGGATTACAGAAGAAATATAATCAACAATTGCGTATCGTTACGCTTACAGGGGAGCAATTCCAACCTGGTGGTTCTTTAACAGGTGGCGCTACAAAGCGTAAGCGTGCTTCTGTTTTGAGTCGTAAAGAAGAGGCTGCCAGCCTTGAACAAGAGCTTGTACATATTGAAGAACAAATTCGTTCTTTAACAGCTAGCTTAGAAAACTTGGAAAAACGGGTTGAAGAGGCTGAAAAAGAACGAGGTACCCTTGATGAAAGCTACCAACATACGAACTTACTGTATGTGGCTAGCGAAACAAAGGTACAAAATATTCAAAATCAAATGGAGCGTAAGAAACGTGTTCTCTGTGAAGAAGAGCAACGTTTATTACAAATCGATATTGATTTAGCTAGTACAACGGCTAACTTGAAAGACCAAGAAACAGCATTGGCTTCTTTGCAAGAAGACCACGGTGTAGATGGCAATCAAGGGGCCTTAATGGAGCGTTTAACTGTATTACAAAAGGTACAGCAAGAGGCTTATGAAACTTTCACAGAGGCACGTCTCACCTGTGATACGTTGCGACAAACCATTAAGGAACATGAAGCTCAGCGAGAACAACGTAATCAATCCATTACTAACATTGTAGAGCGGTTAACACCGTTAGGTAATTTGCTGATTAGCACTACAGAGCGCTGTGAAGTGGAGCTACCTAAGGCTAAAGAATTGGCAGACCGAGAATTGGCTTCTGCTACAGCGGAGGTTGAACGATTGCGTGCACTTCGCGATGAGGCTTATAATAAAACATCTACAGGACGTGAAGAGATGGAATCTATCCTCGGTGAGCAAGATCGATTGAACCAACGATATAAAGTCGTTCAAGGTCGACTCGTCGATATGGAAGGTAAGATTACTCGTCATCGCATGGATTGTGAGCGCTTTGTAGAAGAACTACAAGAGTTAGGCTTTACCTTAGAAGATGCGCAGGCTCTTCGCATTGAAGGTTCTGTAAACGATTGGAAGGATGAGCAGGCCCGCTTGATGGCAGAAATTGCCGAGCTAGGCCCAGTCAATCCGAACGCTGTTGAAGAATATGAAGAAACTAAAGAGCGTTATGACTTCTTAACTACACAGTTAGTAGATTTAGATACAGCGAAGGAGCAATTGCAAGCGGTTATTGCTGAAATGGACAAGGCTATGAGTACACAGCTATACGATGTATTAGATGTAGTAGGTCGTAGATTCCAAGAGGTATTTAGCCAACTATTTGGCGGTGGTACGGCTCAAATTGTATTGACTGATCCAGATAATATCTTAACTGGTGGTATCGATTTCTACATTCAGCCGCCAGGGAAGAAACGTCAACAATTGACCTTGTTATCCGGTGGTGAGCGTGCCCTTACGGTTATTGCTTTATTGTTCTCGTTCCTAGATTATCGTCCTGCGCCGTTCTGCGTGCTTGATGAAGTTGACGCAGCTCTTGATGAAGCCAATGTAGAACGATTTAGTTCTTACTTAAATCGGGTAAATAAAGAAACACAATTTATCGTAGTATCGCATCGTAAAAAGACGATGGAAGCTGCCGAAGTATTACAAGGAGTGACCATGGTTGAACGAGGTGTATCGCGATTATTAACAGTAGCATTTGAAGATGTGAAGGAGGATCTAGCATAATGGCATTTGGATTCTTTGATAAAATTAAAGACGGCTTAGAGAAAACTCGTAAGTCCTTTGTAAAAAATGTTGAAAGTATCGTTATTGGTTATGCACAAATCGATGATGATTTCTTAGATGATTTAGAAGCAGTTATGCTTACTAGTGACCTTGGTCCTAAAACGACAGAATATTTGATGAAAGAAATTCGTCGTGGTGTAACAGAAGGTGTTATTAACAATACTGGTGATGTAATGCCATTCATGGAAGACCGTATCACAGAAATGTTAGTTGACCAAGAAGATGAAATTACACTCCATCACCCAGAGGTTATCCTTGTAGTTGGGGTAAACGGTGTTGGTAAAACTACGACTATCGCTAAGTTAGCTAACTATTACACTAAAGAAGGGAAAAAGGTAATTATTGCTGCAGGTGATACATTCCGTGCCGCTGCGGCTGATCAATTATCTATCTGGGCAGATCGCGTAGGTGTACCTATCGTTAAACATAAAGAAGGGGCTGATCCTGCAGCTGTTGTATACGATGCAATGGAAGCAGCTAAAGCTCGTAATGCAGACCTCGTTATCGTCGATACAGCAGGTCGTCTACATACTAAAGTTAATCTTATGGAAGAACTTAAAAAGATGGGCCGCGTAGCGAATAACCACGTAGAAGGAGCACCACATCAAACATTGCTCGTTCTTGATGGTACTACAGGTCAAAATGCAGTAAGTCAAGCCAAATTATTTGGCCAAGCAGTACCCGTAAATGGTATTGTTGTGACTAAGCTTGATGGTACAGCAAAAGGTGGTGTAGTTATCTCTATTAAAGAGGAACTAGGTGTACCTGTACGCTGGATTGGCGTTGGAGAAGGCATGGATGACTTGCGTCCGTTTAATGCGAAAGAATTTGCTAATGCACTATTTAATAAAGGAATGATTCAAGGTGACAAATAAATATAACCGGGAATTCTTACTTGAATATGTAGAATCTGAAAATAAAAAAAATGAATG
>JAGZGB010000074.1 GCA_018367495.1 Veillonella sp.
TGCTACAAGATGACCATTTTGTTTTTCGTTAAAGTTTTTCATGTATGCTGTATGTTGTTCAACGTTAAAGTCAACCTCACCATCACTTAACACTTGGTCTGCTTGTACCAAGTCAGACATATCTACACCTTTAAAGGTATAACCTTGTTTCTCCAAAATTGGTTTTACACCTTTTTCAAACAATTCAGAGTACGGGCCTTGAGATTTACTATAGGATAATTCTTTTTTAGCACTATTATCACTATTGTTTGAACCGCAGCCTGCTATAAAAGCTACGCTAAATACTAATGCCACACCAAGGGCAAGAAGTTTCTTAAATTTCATGGTATATCCTCCTATACTTTTACAATCAACATCACTGAAATCTATATCATCAATTAGGAACGACGTGCACGTCGTGCAAAGTAGTTACCAATTGTTTGAATAATTTGAACAAAAATTATTAAAATAACAACAGTAAATAACATCAATGGGAAGTTCAACCGTTCATAACCATAAGTAAGTGCTAAGTCACCTACACCACCAGCTCCGATGGCACCAGCCATTGCAGTAGCACCGATTAAACCAATAGTACCCGTTGTAATAGATAAAATAAGCGAGCCCTTTGCCTCTGGTAGAAGAAAATGCCAAATCACTTCAAAGTGAGAAGCCCCCATTGATTGTGCAGCCTCGATAATGCCTTTATTGACCTCTAAAATAGAATTTTCAAAGAGTCGAGCAAGATAAGGGGCAATAAATATAACGAGAGGAACAATAGCCGCCGTTGTACCAACTCGAGTTCCTACAATCATCTTTGTTAATGGCAAGATAAATACCATTAAGATAATAAAAGGTACGGAACGCACAATATTTACAATTGTATTTGTAATACTATAAACAATACTGTTTTTAACAATACCATTCGGATTGGTCACTACCAAGGTAACGGCTATAACTAGACCTAACACCGTACCGATAAAGAGCGATAAAAACACCATGTATAAGGTCTGCTCTGCAGCCAATAGTAATTGGGAGCCAGGAACGCCTAATTCTTGCATAAAGAAATCCATTAGATAGTCACCTCCTGCCATTCGATACCTTGTGTTACAAGATATTCTTTTACCTTGCCCACTTCAAGATCATCACCAATAAACTGAACAATAAAAATACCAAGTACGGTATGTTCTAACTCTGTTACCGTAGCAAATAACACGCTCGTTTCTAACTTAAAGGTTTTATTAATATGATATAGCACATTATCGGTCGTATTATTTCCCAAGAAATGCATCTTAAGAATTGTATATGGCCTTTTATCACAGGCCAAGGTATGTTTCACTGTTGATGGGATTTCATCAGGAATGACAGTCCTAACAAATCGTTTTGTTGTTTCATGTTTAGGTTTACTAAACACCTCAAGTACAGATCCGCTCTCTATGAGTTTCCCATGTTCCATAACCACAACGCGATTGCAAATTTTTTGAATTACATCAATCTCATGAGTTACGATAACAACTGTTACCCCTAATTCACGATTAACACGATCTAATAATTGAAGAATAGACTCTGTCGTATCTGGATCAAGAGCACTTGTTGCTTCATCGCAAAGCAGAATTGATGGATCTGTAGCCAACGCACGAGCAATACCAACGCGTTGTTTTTGACCACCAGATAATTCTCCAGGATACGCATTAGCTTTATCGCCTAAATCAACAAAGTCCAATAATGTTTTAACCTTTTTATCAATCTCTGATTTCGGAGCCTTATTTAGAATTAATGGAATCGCCACATTATCATACACAGATTTAGCATTCAACAAATTGAATTGTTGGAACACCATGCCAATGCGCTTACGCACCTTTCTGAGCTCATTAAAACTCAAGCCATTGATATTCACACCATCTATTTCGACATGACCAGAAGTAGGTACTTCTAAAGCATTAATCATGCGCAATAGTGTAGATTTACCAGCTCCACTAAAGCCAATAATGCCAAATATGTCACCTTTTTCTATGGTGAAGTTCACATCAGATAATGCAGTAACTTTTTGCTTATTAACGTCAAACTCTTTCGTTACATTTCTTATAGCAATCACTGTACCACCTCTTTTCCCGCTGTCCAATAGGAATTAATCTTGATTTTAAAACATATCTAAAAGGTATGTTTTAATTGTATACTTAGATTACTACAATTTATAAAGACTGTCAAACACCAAAAAGAACCTCACCAATTAAAAGGTTGAGGTTCTTTTTATTTATCTATATCGATTAAAGAGAAATAGTGAGCCTAATATTATCGGTGCGCCAATATAAAGGCCTAAATTTGGAAATTCCCCCAATAAAAAAGCTGCTACTATAGCTGCCACAATTGGCGAGAGATACATAAAGTTCGTTACATCAGAAACTTTTTCAGCATGTTCAAAGGCATAGCTCCAAAATACGAACCCTAATGCACTAGAAAAGAATGCCAGGTATACCATAGCAAGCTTAGCAGTAATTGGTGCGGCGACAATCATTTCAATAGCATGATCTGCAAATGGTAGTGCCATGATAGCACCGGTAAACATAGACCACATAGCAATGGTAATAGAGTTATAACCTTTTAGGCTAAGGCCACGATTTAGAATGTTATAAATTGCAAATAGTATCATCCCCAATAAAGTCCACACAGCACCCATAGGAATAGTAAGTGTGGAATTCCAAAGAATAATAACGGCCACACCTATAAAAGCAGTTATGGTGAAGATCCAACCTATAGGACGTATTTTATCCTTATAGACTACCAATGCCATCAATGCTGTAGTCATCGGTGTCAAAGCCATAATAATACTAGATGTAGCGGCCGGTATTGTTCGCAATCCTTCATTAAAAACGACTTGATAAACAAAGTTTCCTGTAGCCCCTAGCAAAATATATATGCCCCACTCTCGCCAAGATGTAGGTATATGTAATCCCTTAAATACACCGATAATTAGCATGAGTATAGCACCACCTACAACCCTCGCTACCGAGAGTGTCAATGCATCTACTGATTGCAATGCTAACTTACCAAAAGGAAAGGCCGTAGCCCATACAGCAATCGTGGCAGATGCCCCTAATATGGCTTTCATTTGATTTGTCATTAGCATCCACCTTTCTACGTAATTCTTAAATCAATACTATCTAGATATTACCATAATAAGGCGCTATTATTCCAAGAATATCCATCCCCCTATATCTAATACCTTCTATTTATTGATATAGATTTTCATTATTTAAAGATAATATAAAAATCAAAATCCCAGGTACACATATCCATATAATCCAGCTTAAAGTCTATAATAAATGGGTTTTAAATAATGAATTTATTATTATTAAATTATAAATAAGAACTATTCTTACGAAAATTGCATAGTATATATTGAAAATATATATCATTTAAAATTTGTTAAATCGTGACAAACATTGTACACTATAAGCATAGAAATCTATAGTTATATCCTTTTATGGAGGTGCAAAATGCAACATACTGCATGGAAAGATTTTAACACAGGTGTGTGGGATAAAGCCGTTGACGTACGTGACTTTATTCAAAGAAACTATATCCCCTATGAAGGGGACGATTCCTTCCTTGCTGGTCCTACAGAAAGAACGACAAAATTATGGGACCAAGTAATGAAGCTTTACGAAGAAGAACGTGAAAAAGGCGGCATGCTCGATGCCGATACTTCCGTGGCCACACACATTACTGCCCATGCGCCAGGATATATCGACAAAGATCTTGAAACAATCGTTGGTTTGCAAACTGATAAACCACTAAAACGAGCTATGTTCCCTTATGGTGGCTTGCGCACAGCAAAATCTGCTATTGAAGAATACGGATTCAAAATGGATCCGCAAACAGAAGACTTCTTCAAAAAGCACCGTAAAACTCACAATGATGGCGTATTTGATGTATATACACCTGAAATGCGTGCCGCTCGTACAGCTCATATCGTAACTGGTTTGCCCGATGCTTACAGCCGTGGCCGTATCATCGGCGACTATCGTCGTATCGCGTTGTATGGTATTGATTACCTCATCGAAGATAAAAAAGAACAATTCAGCATCACTATGGGCGATATGCTGGAAGATGTAATTCGAGACCGCGAAGAGATTCAAGAGCAAATTCGTTCCTTAAAGGAATTAAAAGAAATGGCTGCATCCTATGGCTACGATATTTCTGGACCTGCCAAAGATGTTAAAGAAGCTATGCAATGGATTTACTTCGGCTACCTTGGCGCCATTAAAGAGCAAAACGGTGCGGCTATGTCCATCGGTCGTAATTCTACATTCCTAGATATCTACGCTGAACGCGACCTTCGCAATGGTACATATACTGAAGAACAAATTCAAGAGTTTGTAGATCATTTCATTATGAAATTGCGTATGGTACGCTTCGCACGTATCCACGAATACAACAACCTGTTCACAGGCGATCCTGTGTGGACTACTGAATCCATCGGTGGTATGGGTACTGACGGTCGTACATTGGTATCCAAAATGTCCTTCCGTTACTTACATACATTGACTAACCTTGGTCCTGCTCCAGAACCAAACCTCACTGTATTGTGGTCCCCTCGCATGCCAATCGGCTTCCGCCGCTTCTGTGCGAAATTATCCATTGAAACATCTTCCATCCAATACGAAAATGACGACTTAATGCGCCCTAACTCTGGTGATGACTACGCTATCGCATGCTGCGTATCTCCAATGCGCATTGGTAAAGAAATGCAATTCTTCGGTGCTCGTTCCAACTTGGCTAAATGCTTGCTATACGCAATTAATGGTGGCATTGATGAAAAATTAAAAAAACAAATTGGTCCTAAATACCGCCCTATCACTTCCGAATACTTAGAATTTGACGAAGTATGGGAAAAATTTGACGACATGATGGAATGGTTAGCAGGCGTATATGTAAACGCATTGAACATCATTCATTACATGCACGATAAATACGCTTATGAAAAACTAGAAATGGCATTGCATGACCGCAAGGTAACTCGTTGGTTTGCAACGGGTATTGCTGGTTTATCCGTAGTAGCTGACTCCTTGTCCGCTATTAAATATGCTAAGGTAAAACCTATTCGTGACGAAAACGGCATCGCTGTTGATTTCGAAATCGAAGGTGACTTCCCTAAATATGGTAACGATGACGATCGTGTAGATAGCTTGGCAGCAAAAGTTGTTTCCACATTTATGAACAAAATTCGTAAACATCCTACATACCGTCAATCCGTTCCTACTATGAGCTTGTTAACAATTACTTCCAACGTAGTATATGGTACTGCAACAGGTTCCACACCAGACGGCCGTAAAGCCGGTGAAGCTTTCGCTCCTGGTGCTAACCCAATGCACGGTCGTGACACTCACGGTGCTGTTTCTTCGTTGGCATCCGTAGCAAAAATGCCATGGCGTGATAGCTCTGATGGTATTTCCAATACCTTCTCTATCGTTCCTGATGCATTAGGTAAATCTGGTGAAACATTTGTGTCCGTCAGCGATTTTGATATTGAATTAGATCCATCTCAATTGCCTAATTCCAATACAAACTTCGCATGCAGCGAACCGAATGTTACTATAAAGGAAGATAAATAACGTCTTTCATAGTATCGGACTGCTTTCACCGGCACCGATACGAGTGTTAGTCTTGGTTGAAAGGAGGCAATACCCATGAGCAACCAACAACAAGTTGATAACTTGGTAGAGTTATTGGATGGCTACTCCCAAAAAGGCGGTCATCATTTGAACGTTAACGTGTTCACTCGTGAAACATTGTTAGACGCTCAAAAACATCCTGAGTTGTATCCTCAATTGACTGTTCGTGTATCTGGTTACGCAGTACACTTCAGCAAATTGACAAAACAACAACAGGACGAAGTTATTTCCCGTACATTCCATCAACAAATCTAATCGAGGTTTCCTATGACTGGACGTATTCATTCAGTTGAAACGATGGGTACAGTTGATGGTCCAGGCATGCGCATGGTGGTCTTCCTCCAAGGATGCCCCATGCGTTGTGCTTATTGCCACAATCCCGACACATGGAATGAAAGTAGCGATGATGTTAAATTCATGACCGTTGGAGAATTGTGGGACCAGTACGAACGTAACCGCCAGTTTTATACTAATGGTGGTATCACCGTCACAGGTGGGGAAGCTCTCATGCAAATTGACTTTGTTACTGAGCTTTTCACATATTTCCGTGAAAGAAACGTCCATACCTGTTTAGATACAAGTGGAATTTGTTTTGATCCCCACCAAGAGGTGGCCTACCGTAAGCTACTCAGTGTCACTAGTCTCGTCATCCTAGACATTAAGGAAATCGATGATGATAAACATCTGTGGTTAACAGGCAAATCGTTAGAGCCTATTCTCGGCTTTGCTCGATTGACAGCAGACGTAGAAGTTCCCATTTGGGTTCGTCACGTTGTGGTTCCAACAATTACAGATAATGCAGATCATCACTATCGTCTAGGCTTTTTCCTAGGATCTCTGAAAAACTTACAAGCCGTTGATTGCTTACCATATCACGTTATGGGTACTGCTAAATATAAGGAGTTAGGTATTACCTATCGCCTAGAGGGCATACCAGCTGCCACAAAAGATATTGCAGCTAAAGCGACAAAAACCGTGGTGGAAGGAATCAAGGCCTATCGACGCCATTGGTGGAGTCCCATCAAAACACAACATCAATCATAATCAAGTTTGAGGAAAACTACCTCCCTTGATATATATACACATATATATTAAAAACTTGATCTATGATAGCCCTAAACAATAGAGCCGCCCCCACACAACCGGGGACGGCTCTTATTGTATTTATATAAACTTTCTATCATACAAACGGGCTGCAATGAGGACAACCAAACAGGACCCCACATTATGAACTAACGCACCGGTAGTAGGTGTCAAAACCTCAAGTAATGAGAGAATAATAGCGATACAGTTAATGGCCATTGATAAAGCAATACTAAATTTAATAGTTCTAATCGTAGCATCTGATAGTCGCTTAATATAAGGAATTTTGCTAAGATCTTCACTCATCAATGCAATATCAGCTGTTTCTATGGCAATATCACTACCGATACTCCCCATTGCAATACTCACATCAGCAGTCTTCATAGCTGGTGCATCATTAATTCCATCACCAACCATACAAACCTTGTGGTGTTTTCCTTGCAACTCTTCAATAATACTCACTTTTTCTCCAGGTAAAAGCTCCGCATGTATTTCAGAAATACCTGCTTTTTTGCCAATATATGTAGCTGTTTCTTTACTATCCCCCGTAAGAAGTACTGTTTTCATAGCTAGACTAGAGACTGCAGACAACATATCTGCCGTATCTCGTCGCATTGTATCAGATAAAGCAATAACACCTATAATATGATCTTTATCTGCAATAATGATAGATACCTTTCCTTCACTTCGATATGTATTAACGTTTTGTTGAACCCTTTCATCAATAATAATATTATGTTCCTCAAGAAAACGTTCATGACCACAATATAATTTAACACCTTTTATTACGGCAATAATGCCCTTTCCTACGGACATTGTAAACGAAGTAGTATCAAGTATTTCTAAATCTTGATGTATGGCATGAGAAACGATAGCCTTGCCAATAGGATGCTCGCTCTTAGCCTCTGCAGATGCAGCTAATTGAAGAATATCGACCTCACTATAATCTGTATCAACGACCAAAATAGATTGAACCGATAACTGACCATGTGTTAATGTGCCGGTTTTATCAAATACCATGGTATCTACTTTTCCCATAATTTCAAGAATTTCACCAGATTTAATAATAACGCCATGTTTAGTAGCTTGACCAATAGCGGCCATAACCGCAGTAGGTGTAGCAAGCACCAATGCACAAGGACAAAA
>JAGZGB010000075.1 GCA_018367495.1 Veillonella sp.
ATAATAAAGTATACATGCGTCTATAGCTCAGTAGGATAGAGCAGCAGTTTCCTAAACTGCGTGTCACTGGTTCGATTCCGGTTAGGCGCACCAGTATAAATGCAGTAGGCATAAGGGCTTTATGGCCCTTATGCCTTTTCTTGTATTCAGCAGATTGGCTGAGTTATGCTAGTAAAAGGGATTGCTAATATAAATAGAAGAACAGAAATTAATTTCCATATACTATAGAGAAATTTTATAACTGGTGTAATGTATAGATATAAAGCGTCTATACAATAAAAGTATATTTATTTAGCGAATAAAATAATTTTATATTTGTAGAAAAACAACTATAATATGCTATTTATTTAAGAAATTATCTTGTGTTTTCATGGTTAACGTGCTATTCTTTTTTTGTGGGTACATACCATCGTTTATACTTTGTTGAGTATGCGCTTTGCATATATTTACATGTTGTGATTTCGTATGTTTTAAATCTTGTATGTTTTATAATACAAATATTGATTTTACATATTAAGGCTATAAGTATTTACGTTATGTATTTGCTTTATTTTGTATATATATTATAAAATGCCTAACTGGTTTGGTTAGGCATTTTCTTTATTGTAGACGAAACAGGTATTTGCTACCTAACGATAGAGTTATAGGTCGTAACAGTTTCTATAGAAAGAAAATTTTATCTAGTAGTGTAATATCTATATTAAAATCTAAAGGTATAAAATGATGAAGTTTAAGACTAATTTGTGGATTAGTAGTATTGTTATTGGTATGTCTATTTTAATCCCTTTTTATACACCCTTTAAATTGGTTATACCACCTGCATCTTATATATTATTTAGCTATATTTCAGTTTTTCTGGCTCTTTATTACTCATGGCGTCTAGCATTAAGTGCAGTGCTTTGTATGGCTATTGCATTATATAGTGCACATTTTCCACTTAGCATAGTAGCTGAATGCCTTTCACATTTATTGTTAGCTATTGTTGGTTCCTCCTATATTAGGAATCATGCTGACATATTGAACTCTGTTCGGTCATATATACCGTTTTGTATACGAATGGCCTGTTTGGTTGCATTGGGGGAAATGGGTGTATCCATGCTTATTTTCTTTATAAAGCATGATATTACTCCTAATACCGTTTTTGTAGCCTTAATTTTAGTTGGTGGAGTGGCTTTGGTTCATAGTTTTATTGAGGGCATGATTGGATATATCCTGTATAAAGTGATTAATAAAGTATGGGGATTATGTTCGCGTAGAAAGCATGTTAATACTTAATACAGGAATTGAAAAAATATATATTACATTGACGTAGAAAGGGTACGCATATGGAACGGTATTTAAAACAATTTGCTACTTCAAAATGGTTTGATTTGGTGGGTGTGGTACTTGTTGTTGGCATAGCAATTTCTGCAGGCTATCTCAACTCACGACTTGAGAAATTTGTGGACTGGGGTCCTTGGACCGCTTTGGTTCCATTTGGGGTTATTTCTGTTATCAATGTTGGTATATCAATGTTGTCTACCCGTTTTACAGGTCAATTGAATAAATGGGGTAATTACTTAGGGATTGTTAATACTGTTTTATCAGGTGTAATTGATTTTATTTTAGGAAATAAAGCAGCTATCATCACGTATCCTGTAACATTCATTATTTATACTTTTGCTATAAAAAAATGGAAAGCCTCCCATGATGGGATTCCTAATACAATGAGTGTATCTCAAAAAAGATTGGTTGGCGTGTGTGTTACAGTGCTTGCTTTTATTTTTTCAATCATTGCTAATTTTATAGGGTTTAATGGTCATATTAATTTCTTAGCAATTCTTACGACTATTGTGTTTGCCTTATCATTGATAGCCAATATTTTTAATGCGCTTAAATTAAATACACAATGGCCATTTTGGATGATCTATAATATTATTCAGCTTATTAAGGCTTTAACGCAAGGAAATTTTGCTAATGTTGGTAAATATATTTTTTATATCCTTAATGCTATTGGTGCCTTATTATTTTGGAATGATAAAAAAGAAGAGAAACTATTTTAGTTATATTCTTATAGCGAAGAAGTTTTATTTTAGTTGTTTCAAAATTATTGAGTAAAGTGTATGGGGCAGATATTGTATTCTTGCAATTTGTAATGAGCAGAATTATAATAAAGGTAATATTCATATAATATTCATGTTTTAGAACGTAAAACGTAAAAAGTGTATAAAGAGTTGTAAAGAGATTCAGGTTTTACTAGATAAATTTGAATCTTTTTGTGTTTACAATTAGGGTGTGTCTTAAAAGGGATAAAATACATGAAAAAAGAATTACTTTTAACTGCTATGATTATTGCAAGTGTTACTACAACGGGCTTTGCAGCATCCAATTTAGATATTAGTGCTACAACTGCTGCGCCATTAAGCATGAAAAATTCTATTGCATATGGTGGGGATAATAAAATTGAGAGCGGTATTGGATCTCCTGTAGCAAATATATTGCTTGGTGGCGACAAGAATACCATTCGAGCTTCTGCTTCTAATAGTATCACTTCTGGTATTAATAATACTGCATCTGGTCCAGGTAGCATCGTATCAGGTTGGTATAATCAAAACTCTGCTACTCACAGCTTGGTAGTAGGTACTAGCAATATTGTTGGTGGTACTAATAATATCGTAGGCGGCTTTAACCATGCTAATAATGATAATGCGATTAATTCTTTATTAGTTGGTACACATAATAGTATTGATGGACATGACTCTGTGGCTTTGGGCAAGAATAATACCATTAAAGGTAATAATGCTTTAGTAGGTGGTACTGGTGCCAAGGTTCAAGGTAATAATGCTATCGCTTTTGGTGATGGTGCTAAAGCAATATACGATGATGTGTATGCGATTGGTCATAATGCTGAAGCAACTGCTCAAAATACCGTTGCTATTGGTAACAATGCAACTGCCGCTGGCATTGATTCTATTGCTATTGGTAAAGCAGCAAATATTGGCAAAGCTGGGAGCATTGTAATCGGCAGAAAGACAACAGCTGGTGAACTAGCTGTGTCCGTTGGTACTGATTCTGAAGCAATGGGCTGGGGTGGTACTGCAGTAGGTACTATTTCTAAAGCAAGTGGAGTTCAATCTACAGCTATTGGTAACAATGCACAAGCATCTGATACGTATTCTACAGCACTTGGTATTTCTTCTGTAGCATCTGGTAGAGCAGCTAATGCAATTGGTCTTTCTAAGGCGACAGGCTATGCATCTAATGCTATTGGTTTTGTAGCGGAGGCTTCTGGTAAAAGGGCTACTGCCATAGGCGATACAGCTAAAGCGCTTAATGAAAATTCCATCGCTATTGGTACGAATGCGAAGGCTGCCACAGACAATAGCATTGCACTCGGTGCTAAGTCTGTTACTGGTACAGCCGTATCTACTAGTTCCGGTGTCATCGGTGGTAGAACCTATAACTTTGCTGGTGGAAATGCGGTAGGTACATTGAGCATTGGTGATAGTGGTGCAGAACGTACGATTACAAATGTAGCGGCAGGCCGTGTATCTGCAACCTCTACTGATGCAGTCAATGGATCTCAACTACATGCTATTAAAGATGTGGTAGATAATCATGAAAACCGTATCACTACCATAGAAGGCGATATTAATACGTTAAATAATCGTATTATTAATGGTGGAGCGAATAGCTTGAATGAAGCTAAAGCGTATACTGATCAACAAGTGTCTAGCGTAGCGGCGGCTTCTGCAGCACTCGCTGGCTTGCATCCATTAGATTTCGATAAACATGACAAATGGTCCTACTCTGTTGGCTTTGGTAATTATAAAAATGCTAATGCAGCAGCTTTAGGTGCCTTCTACCGCCCTAATAAAAATACAATGTTTAATGCGGCTACTACCGTTGGTAATGGTCGTAACACTATCAGCTTAGGTGCTAATTTTAAATTTGGTAAAAGCTCCGAAGAGGTAACTACTGAAGATGCAGCACAACTCAAGAAAGATATGAAAGACCTATCTGAAAAATATAATGAGTTAGAACGAAAATATAATGAATTGGCAGCTAAATTAGAATCTAAATAAATTAGAACCTAAATAAGAATCCAAATAGTGTGATCAATACCCCTACAAGACGTATCTTGTAGGGGTATTTTTTCTATTAAATATGAAAGTACAGTGTCTTTATAATATGTATTTCTTTTAAATGTAAAAGTGCGGTACTTTTATTATAAGTATTCCTTAATAATGATATAATTAAGATACATATTCAGTTACATATTACAGGTAAGCGACGGTATATAGTGGAGAGTGTATATGAGCTTTTACAATTGGATCCAAGAAAAACTATTTGATGATTACGAAGAATGGCATATGAAGTGCCCTGATTACAATCGAAATGGTTTTAATATAGTAGGAATAGATAATACCCTAAAGGCTATGCATGATGGATTTTTCATGTATATAGAATTGTATCCACCTCATGCCATCGATGGATGTACAGCCATGAAAGCACGTGTAGGTAAAACGCAGGATGCAGTAGATTTATTCTTAGATATAGATGGTAAGACCTATCGTATGGCTGATGTAAGTTATCCTGATGCAGTGAAGATGATGCGGGCCTTTGTGAAAAAACGCAGAGTACCTGATTGTAGTTCGTGTGTGGAAGTAGCGTATCTAGATATCGATCAGACGAAACTGACATTTACAGAGTTAGCAATGTTGTTGCTAGGCGATGCTAAACAAGCTAAATCGTTTATGACCAAGGCTAAGTTGCGTTCCATGGAAGAATTAGAAGATAGTTGGTGGAACTTCTATGAGAAACTAGTCTCTAAAGGGTATGCCGTAGAGTTAAGCCATAAATGTGAACTAGAGGATTTTATTTATTATGTACAGAAGTTAATACGTAACAAGTCTTTAGATACTAGTGAAGGTCTAACTATTGCTCCAGCAGCATTAGATGAAGCTCAAGTTATTATGGACTGGTGTGCTGACCTTAATTCTACGTGGGAAAACTATACGTTAGCAGGCATGGACATAGGAACCGATAGCTTTGTACTTATGGTGCTTTCAAATGAGGAATTCAAAAGAGCCAAAGAACTAGCGAAAGAATTAGTACATAGAATAGATGTAGCTGAACGCTTGTGATGAATAGGAGAGAGTCATATGAATATTGTACGTCTACCAGAATATGAAGCAGAGTTTGAGCCGGAAGTGTTTGAAATCTATGCATTGCCGCGAATGGGGCTAGTCCTTATTTGAAAACCCCTAAATACCTTCATACCGACAGGGGTGACTTCCTGTTAAATCGAGAGTATCAATATTACACAGCGAGAATTGATGATTATGCAGTCACCCTTGATGTAGACGAGGGTTCTGATGAAAGCTGCACCGTTGCATTGGAGGCTTTCAATAAAATTGATAATTTCAAAGAATTTGAACAACGAATTAGCGCATACATTAGTGAACACTTACTAGACCTCGCTAACGATTGGCTCGACAATGATGACCAAGATCCGATTACGGCAGAAATATTTGCTAAGCGTATTACTATGGGCGAATTGGCGTTTCGTAATGATGGCCCCATATGACGATATTTTCTGGGGACACTGCATACTAGCCAATATTGATGCGGATGGGAAGCCTGTACACGCTGATATTGCAGGATAATAATTTTAACGGAGAGAGACGATGGAAAATCTGTATAAAGAATTAAGAAGTTTTTTTGCCAATGATATTGATCTAAATGATTTATTTGATTCCGAAGCTATCATCTGGATTGACTGGCGCGAGTATGACGAAGATTTGGTGAATTATTTTAATGATATGATGGATGAGCCTATCGATATTAAAACGGTTAGTAATGGCAAGCCCTATGGTGACGATATTGTATTGAAGAATGGCAATAAAGAGCTGCAAATTCCTTATGGCGATGAACAAGATCGGGATGTGACCATCAAATATTTCAATGATTTTGTTAAGCCTGACTATGAAGTGCGTTGGTTTGTTGAAAGCCTTGGGAACGATACGCTCGGCTTTACCGTGCTTTCAGGGGCAGAATGGGCCAATTTAGAAGATGAATTTGGTGCAGATACAGTTCGTTACTATTTCGAGCCTATCAATCTTGAAAGTAACATGTTTAATCTTGACATGGATGAAGTCTCTGCGTTACTAGCGTTACGAGAGTCCTAGAGGAGAGTTATATGGCTATTGATGGAGTAAAAATCATAGATAGTGATGATGGCCATGATATTTATAATTTGATTGTTGAGCGCTATAGAGATGGCACTAGTATTGATATAATTGTTTCAGAGATTTTGGCTGAAGAGCAGAATTTTTGTACTGACGAATTCTATACAGAAATTTATTGGACTGCCGTAGCCTATTCACTGTGGAAGATAGGTCATCTACCGCAGGATATAAAAGAGAAAGCATTAGACATAATCGCGAAGGGCGCTCATGAGTTTTGGCTAGAAATTGATAGTAAGGCGCTCAAACAACGTCAAAAGGTGTTAGATAAGTTAGCCGTACAACTACAAAGTGAAAATCCAAAGCCTCTAAAGGTTCGTAAATCTAAAACAAAACGAGAACTTCATTTTAAGGTGGGCGACGTATTAGCTGTTAAGTTTGAAAACGAGTATGGTGCTATATTTGTCTCTGACGTAGATCAGTCACCGCGGAAAATCGAATATCATTTAGCCTGTACGCAGCTTTTACAAGAAGAAAAACCAACAATGCAAGAGTTTCTAAACAGCAAAATCGCATGCCGGAAAGATAATACAAATCTTGCTATCGATACAGACTGTTGGTTCAATCATAAGGACTTAGGCTTGTTGCTAGATAACTTAGAAATCATTGGGGCGGTCGAACTCTATCCGTGTAAATTATGGAAACTAGCACCAGCAGGTACGTTGGAAGATATCTATGATGAGATTACAGATAATCTTAGGATAGGAAAACTACGTCTCATAGACACCTATGAACTGGTGAAAGAGGTTATTCAGGAATAATCATCTGAAGAATCTGATGAAGGAGAGGCTAAATTGCTAGGATTAATTTCTGCTAATAGGAGCGTGTAATATGGACTATTTAGATATATTGCGTAATGATGCCAAGTTAGCTGAAGGTTTTGATGCGCTATTCGATTTTCGCTTGCTAGATGCACTGGAAGAACGAGATACCGCTGAGGGTCGCTGCACGTTCTCTGTGCCGGGCATGGCATTTGCTGTAGATGGTGCTGGCGGTGAATATCATCTATTGGAGGACGGATCCATAGGGTATTGGAGTAGCGAAGGTGCTTCAGGCCGTTTGGCTGAAAGTATGGATGATTTGTTTCATTTAATCGTTTTTAGTATTTGTTGGCATGATTACTGTGACTCAAGTAAGTATGCTGATGCGGCAACACTTGAAGAGTATGGTCAGAATAAGCAGTTAGATATTATCTCTTATTCGCCGATGGAACTTTGGGAACCCATTGTGAAAGCTTTGCATATGCCTATAGACATGAAACTTTCACCTGTTTTACAGAAATTCTATGATGCGGCGCATCGTGAACCTGTATATACTTGCTATTTTCATGAAGATGATGGGAGCATTACGGAATCAGAACATCTATTTTTCTAGTGTGTAGAAGGATTTGTGAAAGGGTTTAATCATGGGACTAATTGCTAATTACAGCTGTTTAAGCGATGTAAATTTAAAAGAGCTTAAAGCCATGGGCTCAGAAGAAGAGGAAATTCTTGAAAGTGTTGAAGAGTGGAATGACGACGATGAGTTATTGCTTGATATCGACAAGATGTGGGATGTACTCCAT
>JAGZGB010000076.1 GCA_018367495.1 Veillonella sp.
GACCTCAACGCAAATACTGTAGAACAAGGTATGCGTATGATTGAAGGTACTGCTCGCAGCATGGGTATCGTAATCGAAGACTAATTGTTAGCTAATAGCAAGCATGCCTGCCGCATGTTTGCTCGTGGGAGGGAAATCCCGTTTGACCACATAGGAGGAAATATAATGGCAAAAGTAGGTAAGAAATACGCTGAAGCGGTAAAACTTATCGAAGCAGGTAAATTCTACGAACCAGTAGAAGCTATCGAGCTTGTTAAGAAAACTGCAACTGCAAAATTCGACGAAACAATTGAAATCTCTTTCAACTTGAACGTTGACCCTAAATACGCTGATCAACAAGTTCGTGGTGCAGTAGTATTGCCACATGGTACAGGCAAAACTAAATCTGTTCTCGTATTTGCAAAAGGCGATAAAATCAAAGAAGCGGAAGAAGCTGGTGCTGATTTCGTAGGCTCCGAAGAATTGGTAGCAAAAGTTCAAGGCGGATGGTCCGACTTCGACGTTGTAGTTGCTACGCCAGACATGATGGGTCAAGTTGGCCGTCTTGGTAAAATTCTCGGTCCAAAAGGTTTGATGCCAAACCCTAAAGTAGGTACTGTAACTCCAGACGTTGCTCGTGCAGTATCCGAAATCAAAGCTGGTAAGATTGAATACCGCACAGATAAAGCTGGTATTGTATCTTGCTCCATCGGTAAAGCATCCTTCTCTCAAGAAAATTTGCTTGACAACTACCGTACAATCGTTGATACTATTAACAAGGCTAAACCTGTAGCGGCTAAAGGTCAATACATTAAATCTGTAACCCTTTCCGCAACAATGGGCCCTGGTGTTCCTTTGAACGTGTTCAAATTGGGCGCGGTTGACAAAGAACAATAAAATATGTCTCTTAGCTGTAGACGGCTGGTATGTATAATGAACTTCGGTTCGCCCGCTGAGGCTGAAACTAGAACATGATTGGACTAGTACGACCTCATCGCCTCGGTGAGGTCGTTTTTTACGCTAAGATAGTACATAGAGCACCAACAAAATCTATAAGGAGGTAATCTAATGGCTGTCACTGAACAAAAACAAGCAATCGTTGCTCAAATGAAAGAAACTCTTTCTGAAAGCAAAGGAGCTGTGTTGGTTTCTTACTCTGGTTTGACAGTAGCACAAGCTACCGATCTTCGCCGCAAATTCTTGGCTGAAGGTTGCGAATACAAAGTAATCAAAAACACATTGACTCGTATTGCTGCTAACGAATTGGAATTGGGCGAAGGCTTCACATCCCATTTGGAAGGTCCAACTGGCTTGGCATACTCCAAAGAAGATGCTGTAGCACCTGCTCGCGTAATCTCCAATTTCGTAAAGACTTTGGAAAATGATGAGTTGACAATCAAAGCTGGTATCGTTGAAGGCGAAGTTCTCGACGCAGCTGGTATCAACAACATCGCATCCTTGCCTAACCGCGATGGTATGCTTTCCATGCTCTTGTCCGTATTGCAAGCGCCTATCCGCAATGTTGCATACGCTGTTAAAGCTGTTGCTGAAGCACAACCACAAGAAGCTGCTGCGGAATAATCGCTGCCTAGCATATGGGCTATAACTACTAGTAGTTATCTATCCTATTCATCTCTTTTGAGAGACAATAATAATTATGGAGGAAATTAATCATGGCATTGAACATCGAAAACATCGTTGCTGAATTGGAAACAGCAACTATCCTTGAACTTAACGATCTCGTAAAAGCAATCGAAGAAAAATTCAACGTTACTGCAGCAGCTCCTGTAGCTGTAGCAGCAGCTGGCGACGCTGGTGCTGCTGGTGGTAAAGATTCCTTCGATGTAATCTTGAAAGATGCTGGCGCTTCCAAAATCAACGTTATCAAAGTTGTTCGTGAAGCAACTGGCCTCGGCTTGAAAGAAGCTAAAGCTATCGTTGATGGCGCTCCTGCTCCTGTAAAAGAAGGCTTGGCTACAGCTGACGCTGAAGCTTTGAAAGCTCAATTGGAAGAAGCTGGCGCTTCCGTAGAATTGAAATAATTCTAGTCCAATCATATAAAAGGCATCCCTTAGGGGATGCCTTTTTTGTATCTGAGATAGTTTTATATTTTCAATCACAAAAAGAACATAAAAAGAGCGACTCCTTTGTAGATGAATTAACCCCTGTTATCATAGGTTATCATCTTGATAGGGTCGCTCTTTTGCCTTATTCCTTATTAATAAATAGTTTGTTTTTTTGCTAGTGAGTAGGGTCTATTTGTCGCGTGAAGAGGTAGACGGTACCTCCCTGCGTTTGGCCCACGATTTTGCTCTGTGTGCTTAATGGGCTAGTGATGAATGTTTGTTGGTTACGACTAGGTACGATGATAAGAGCATTTGGACTCTGGTTGATATAGGCAGGAAAGTCAGAGGCCTGAATGGTAGGCATGATATTTTTTCCTTGGGCCCAACGCGCATCATCTTCTTGGTTGAGGTAGACTTGAATTGGGGTCTTGCCCGTGTAGTAGACTAGGGAGGTGTAATAGCCACCATATATGTAGATAGGCCCTTCATGACCTTCCACATAGGCCTTGTATTGCAGGCCAGATTGGGTCATGAGGATAGGGGCCACAGCTATAGTGACAGCTGAGTAGAGCGCTATGCACGGAATTAGTAGACTTATTGTTTTATATTTTGTATAGCGCCAAACTAGATAGAAGATGAGGTGGCCGCCTAGGAGGATGAGTAGGTAAGGGAAGACTCGGTCTTGATTACTGGATACAATGCCGATGGTTAGAAGTAGAGTATAGAGGCAGAAGGGGAGGTAGACCAAAAGGCCTACCATCTTTTTCTTTCCTTGCTCCCAAAGGAAGACTAGGGATTGGCCGGCCCAGATGATGCAGGGAATAAGGGCAGGCATGGTGTATGTGGGGTACTTGGTAGCCACTAATGAGTAGAATAGGATGATGACTAGAGCCCAGAAGGCGGAGAAGAAATCAAATCGATCCTTCAACTGGAAGTTTTTTAGGCGAGAGATAACAAGCGGAGTCCAAGGTAGTAGTGCCAGGGGCGTAAGAACAAGGTAATAGTACCAGACGTTGAACTTGGGGTGCTCCGCTACCATAGCCCGGCCCATATTTTGTAGGCCCAGGAAACCATTGATGAAGTCTTGACCATGGGCTATATACATAGCCAGATACCAAGGCGAGGCGATTATAAGGAAGAGAAGGATGCCCAGTGGATTGAAACAAGTTTTAACCTGCTGGGTTAAGCGAGGGGAATCGGTTGCTTTTTTCATCAGTCCTTGGCTAATGAGAAAGAGTAGGATGATGAGGCCGGGTAAGAGCAGGCCGATAGGTCCTTTGGTGAGGACTGCTAGACCGGCTGCTAGGTAGGCTTTAATCATGGCGCTGCTATCAGCTTTTGTAATGCCTAGATAAGCATAGGCGAAGGTGGCTAAACTGAAGAAGAAGAGGAAACCATCTGTTGCTACAGCGTGGGAAATATACCAAAACTGTAGGCAAGTCATAAGGAGGATGGCAGAGGCTAGCGCCACTTTTATAGACCCCTTAATTTTTGCCACTAGGTAGTACATAAGGGACACAGAAGCAGAGGCAATCAAGGAGGCTGGTAGACGGCTAGCAAAGTCGTTAATGCCAAAGATTTTATAAGTAATCATGAGGGCCCAGTAGGTGAGCGGGGGCTTATCATACCAAACCTGATCGTAGATCATAGGCGATAGCCAAGAATCGTGGTGGAGCATGGTGACTGCGGTCAAGGCATAGTTAGATTCGACCGAGTCCGTAATGGGAAGGTAAGCATTGAAGAATCCGTAGGAGACTAAGGTCACCAAGAATAGAAAGAGCATTCGTTGGGCATGTGTGAAGTTAATAGTAATCATCCTTTCTTATAGTTATTTTTATATTGTAATATAAAGGCCCCCTTAATTGACAGTTTATTTTTACATTGCTATAATTATAAATTGCAAAAGTGCCTAATTAGGCCCTAAATTAATTATCCTATAACTGATGAATCGGTTCTTCCAGAGTCGTGCCAACCGCTTAGTTTAGGGATTTGTGATGACTTGCAACTTCACATTTTCTTCACTTGCTGTGGCAGGAAAACTGAGACCTGAAAGCATCAGATCATACCGTTATAGATATTTTGTAGTAGACCGTATAAGAAGGGGGTACAGCTAGTATGTTCAAACCTGAACAGGTAGGCAAGAGAACTCGTTACACTTATGCTAAGATTAACGAAGTTATCAAAATGCCACATTTGTTGGACATTCAACGCAAGTCTTACGAATGGTTCTTGGAGAGTGGTTTACAAAATATTTTTGACGATATTTCTCCAATCAAAGACAACTCTGGTAACTTGGTGCTTTCTTTTGAAAGCTTCTCTTTGGGGGAACCTAAGTACGATATTAACGAATGTAAAAATCGCGATGCTACGTACGCAGCACCACTCCGCGTAAACGTTCGTTTGGTCAACAATGATCCAGAGAACATGGATATTAAGGAACAAGAAGTATTCATGGGTGATTTCCCGCTCATGACAGAAACAGGTACCTTTATTATCAATGGTGCAGAACGTGTTATTGTTTCTCAATTGGTTCGTTCTCCTGGCGTGTATTATGGTAAAGAAATTGACACCATGGGTAACCGCCTTTACAGTTCCACAGTTATTCCTAACCGCGGTGCTTGGATTGAATTAGAAACTGATGCATCTGAAGTCGTATCCGTACGGATCGATCGTAACCGTAAATTGCCTGCAACCATCCTCGTTCGTGCCCTTGGTTGGGATTCTAATGAAGCTATATTGGACTTGTTCTGGAATGGTCAAACCGATGAAAACGGCTTGCCAGTTTACGATGAACGTTTGATTAGGACCTTGGAAAAGGATACCACTACTTCTGCTGAAGAAGCTTTGGTTGAAATTTATAAGAAATTGCGCCCAGGAGAACCACCTACAGTGGACTCCGCCCGTAACCTGTTCGACAACTTGTTCTTCGACCCACGTCGCTATGACTTTGCTCGTGTAGGCCGCTATAAGATCAACAAAAAATTAGGTTGGAAGTCCCGCCTCTTCGGTCAAGTATTGGCACAACCAATCGTGGACGGGGAAACAGGTGAAATCATCCTGGATGCAGGCACCTTCGTAGGAGAAGACCAAATTAAATTGGTGGAAGAATCCGGTGTGTTTGCTGGTGAAGGCTTTGCAGAATTCTACATCCAATCTCCAGATGGGGTTGTATCCAAAGTTATCTGCAATAACTCCAATTTGCCAGTTGCATTCCGTACAGTAACACGGGAAGACATGATTGCTAATATTTCCTACCTTCTCAACTTGATGGATGATATTGGCCGTACTGATGATATCGACCACTTGGGCAACCGTCGCCTTCGTTGTGTAGGGGAATTGTTGCAAAATCAATTCCGCATCGGTTTGACCCGTATGGAACGGGTAGTTCGTGAACGTATGACTATCCAAGACATGGATACCATTACACCACAAGCCTTAATCAATATCCGCCCAGTTGTAGCGGCTATTAAAGAATTCTTTGGATCTTCTCAATTGTCCCAATTTATGGATCAAACTAACCCATTGGGTGAATTGACTCATAAACGTCGTTTGTCTGCCTTGGGCCCTGGCGGTTTATCCCGTGAACGGGCTGGTTTCGAAGTTCGTGACGTTCACCATTCTCACTATGGCCGTATGTGTCCAATCGAAACTCCAGAAGGTCCTAACATCGGTTTGATTAACTCCTTGTCCAACTATGCAAAAGTTAATGAATTCGGCTTTATCGAAGCCCCTTACCGCAAGGTAGAAAAAATCTACGGCAAGGGCAAAGATAAGGATAAAATTGTTAAGGTTCGCGTGTCCGACGAAGTTGTTTACATGACCGCTGATGAAGAAGAAGGTCTTACAGTAGCCCAAGCAAATGCTGCTTTGGATAGTGAAAATTGTTTTGCTGCTGAGCACGTAGCTTGCCGTCGTGGGCACGATGTATTGGAAGTAACCCCGGATAAAGTTGACTACATGGACGTTTCTCCAAAAGAAGTTGTATCCATTGGTACAGCTATGATTCCGTTCCTCGAAAATGATGATGCTAACCGGGCCCTCATGGGTGCAAACATGCAGCGTCAAGCGGTGCCACTCCTTCGGGCTCAGGCTCCTCTCGTAGGGACAGGCATGGAATACACAGCGGCTACTGACTCTGGCGTTTGCGTATTGGCAAAGGCGTCCGGTAAGGTCGTTCGTTGCTGGGGCAATGAAATTCACGTTCTCCGTGATTCCGACAACAAGGTTGACGTATATAAACTCAACAAGTTCCTTCGTTCCAACCAATCTACCTGCTTTAACCAAAAACCAATCGTTCACCGCGGCGACCATGTTATCTCCGGTCAAGTGTTGGCAGATGGCCCAGCTACAGATGGTGGTGAATTAGCACTAGGCTTCAACGTATTGGTAGCTTTCATGCCTTGGGAAGGCTATAACTATGAAGATGCTATTTTGCTCTCTGAAGACCTTTGCAAGGAAGATATTTATACATCCATTCATATTGAAGAATATGAATGTGATGCGCGCGATACTAAATTGGGTGCTGAAGAAATTACGCGTGAATTGCCTAATACCGGGGAAGATACTCTCCGTAACCTCGATGAAGATGGGATTATCTGCATCGGTGCAGAAGTAAAACCTGGTGATATCCTCGTTGGTAAAGCAACGCCAAAAGGGGAAACCGAACTTACACCAGAAGAACGTTTGCTTCGTGCTATCTTTGGTGATAAAGAGCGGGAAGTACGGGATACATCCCTCCGCGTACCTCATGGCGAATCTGGTAAGGTGGTAGATGTAAAAGTCTTCACACGTGAAAATGGCGATGAATTACAACCAGGTGTTAATAAGTTGGTTCGTGTTTACATTGCACAAAAACGTAAGATCCACGAAGGCGATAAAATGGCTGGTCGTCATGGTAACAAGGGTGTCGTTTCTCGCGTTATGCGTAAGGAAGATATGCCATTCTTGCCAGATGGCACACCAGTTCAAATCGTATTGAATCCATTGGGCGTACCATCTCGTATGAACATCGGTCAGGTTTTAGAAACGCACTTGGGCTATGCTGTTCAAGGCTTGGGTATGAAGATTAAGGCTACTGACCTTAACATCAAATCCGTCCTCGACCGCGCACAAACAGATGCTGCTTATTGGGACGGTATCAAGGGCATCAAGAAACTCTATGCACAAATTGAAGATATCAAGGCTGAAATCGCTGAAGATGTTACTGTAGCCCACTTGGAAGCTGACGAAAAAATCTCTCAATTGACTGAACAAATTCTTGACCTCGTCAAGGCTGAAGCAGAAAAACAATTGAAGGCACAAGGTGGCCATAAACGCTATGAAGAACTCAAGGCGATTGAAAAAGAACATGATGCAAAAGCGATTGAGTTGTTCGATGTAGAAGACCAAGAAGCACCAGAAATGGATCCAGTCCTCATCGATGAATTGGCAGCTATTTCCGATACTGTATCCATCTTAGAAAAAATCGATTCTGCTCGTGAAAAGCGCGTAGAAATCCGTAAGGCCTTGGAAGATATTGGCTATGATTACGAACAATTCGGCATGCCAAAACCTGATGTGGCTGGTATCCACATCGCTACTCCTGTATTCGATGGAGCTCATGAATCCGACGTATTCGAAACCTTGGCCATCGCTGATAAATCTGATGATGGTAAAACCATCTTATACGATGGTCGTACTGGTGAACCTATGGATAACCGTATTACCGTTGGTTACGTTTACATGCTTAAACTT
>JAGZGB010000077.1 GCA_018367495.1 Veillonella sp.
CTGAGATAAAACATGTTTGGCGTACACCAATCTGTTGTGGTACCTTAGTATTACTTGGATTTATTATGCCACTTTGGTCCAATCCAGTTACAAATACTATAGCAGTTATTTGTTTAACTATTCCTCTAGTTGTATTTTTTGTTTCTTTAATTAGAGGATTTAATCATTAAGTTATTATAATCTTCATGTATCTAATCAGCGTGCTTCATCATTAGTTTATTGATTATTTTCGAAATGAAATGATATAATTGATTTAATTAAATAGTTTTTATTTATGAAATTCCGTATTTATAATTTAGAAAGTGGTAGTTACTATGAATTATATAAAAGCATTTATTCAGTCTGAGTCATCTGGCGGTATTATGCTCTTACTTGCCGCTATTCTTGGTGTTATTACAGCAAATTCTCCGCTAGCAGAACAGTATTTCTCCTTAATGCATGTGTTTTGGGGACCTATGGATATACTGGAGTGGGTAAATGATGGATTAATGGCTCTTTTCTTCCTATATGTAGGGCTAGCAATTAAATCCGAAATGATTTCTGGTGAGCTGAATACAAATTCAAAACGACTACTACCAGTATTAGCTGCTTTTGCAGGCGTTGTGACACCAGCTTTAGTATATTTTTTAATTGCTGGTTCTGTTCCTGAGTATACTCATGGTTGGGGAATTCCAACAGCTACTGATATTGCATTTGCCATAGGTGTAATTATGATGCTCGGTAAGCGTGTATCACAAGCTATGAAAGCATTTCTTTCTGCATTGGCGGTTATAGATGATTTAATTGCTATTATTGTTATAGCTATCTTTTATGGTGCTGGTGTTGATTTCCCATACTTGATTGTGGCTGCTGTCGTTACAGGTGCATTGTGGTATACTAATAAACAGGGATATGTTAGACCTGTATTATATGGTGTATTAGGTGCAGCTCTCTGGTACTTTGTATTAAAGTCTGGTGTTCATGCAACCATTGCAGGTGTTGTTTTAGCTATGACTATTCCTGCAACAGGTAAACTTTATGGTGAAACAGTATATCCTATGCATAAATGGGCAGATAAATTAAAACATTGGGTTAATTTTTTGATTATTCCTTTGTTTAGTTTTTTGAATGCAGGTGTATCTTTTGCTGATGTTTCAGCAGATCATTTATTCCATCCTGTTGTACTAGGTGTTTCCTTGGGGCTTATTTTAGGTAAACAGTTTGGTATTTTCTCTGCCGTTTTTGTTTTAGTTAAATCTAAGATTATTAAGATGCCTACTAATACAACATGGCCAGAGGTTTATGGTACAGCCATTGTATGTGGTATTGGTTTTACTATGAGTTTATTTGTGGCTACATTGGCATTTCCACCTGGGGTAACTCAAGAAATGTCAAAAATAGGTATCTTTATAGGCTCTATTATTTCTGGTTTATTAGGTGCTATAGTCTTAATTGTGGCATATAAAATAAGAACTCTTAAGCATAAATAATGAATTTATTATATTAGGAAGGAATCATATGGAACGAATATTTGTATTTTTACGTTCTCCTGGTTCGGCTACAGCTGTTTTACTAGGATCTACACTTATTGCATTAATCGTAGCAAACTCTCCATTAGTGATACAGTATATGTCACTGGTTAATTTAAAATTAGGTCCATTAACAACTATGGAGTGGGTTAATGATGCCTTAATGGCTATTTTTTTCCTCTTTGTAGGGTTAGAAGTAAAGCGTGAATTAGTGAGTGGCGAACTCAATACGAATGCTAAGCGTATTATGCCTGGTATTGCTGCACTATTTGGTGTTTTAGTACCTGCTATTATTTACTATCTTATAGCTGGTTCTAGTGAAGTTTATGTTCATGGTTGGGCTATTCCAACAGCTACGGATATTGCTTTTGCTATAGGTGTTATAACGGCATTGGGCTCTAGAGTGCCTAATTCTATGAAGGTATTTTTGACAGCCTTAGCTGTTATTGATGATTTGATTGCTATTATTGTTATTGCTATATTTTATGCATCAAATCTTAATCTTTTCTATTTAGTTGCAGCCGTTATTGTAACGGGTTTATTGATTTATTGTAACCGTTCTGGTTATGTTAGATCTTTATCGTATATCATCCTTGGTATTATTTTATGGTATTGTATTCTTCGCTCTGGATTACATGCTACTATGGCAGGTGTAATTTTGGCAATGACGATTCCTGAACGTGGTAAAATTGGTCGTAAATATGTTAGACCAATGCAACATTGGGAACATTATCTATCTAATTGGGTAAGTTTTGTTATTGTTCCTATCTTTGCATTTTTTAATGCAGGTGTAAATCTTGGTGGATTTGGTCTAGCCGATTTAACGCATCCAGTTGTTTTAGGTGTTGCACTAGGTCTTATTTTAGGGAAACAAATCGGTATCTTTGGTGCTATGTTTGGTATGATTAAATTAGGGATTGTACCTATGCCAGCAGAATCTAATTGGAAATTCATTTATGGTACTTCGATTGTATGTGGTATTGGTTTTACCATGAGTATCTTTGTTTCTGTTCTAGCATTTGATCCCGGTCATGCTCAAGAGATGGCTAAGGGTGGTGTATTAATAGGCTCTATTATTTCTGCAATTATTGGTTACACGTATTTATACATAGTTGGTGCTAAGCGTAAAGAATGCCATATTGGTGTATATCATAACTGTTAAAATTAAATACTTTTATTAAAGTCTCCATTATTAACTCTAATAAATCTGAAGTTTAAATATATTTTTTTTCTTAGAGTTGATAGTGGAGATTTTATTTCATTGGTATCTTAAATTTCTATGATATATATGTAGTACTAGATTTGAGATATAGTTAATAAAGTGTTTTATATATGCATTTTCTATATTTTAATCTTAATATGGTTTATAGATTATTTAAAACTGTATAGTATACTACTGATGTAAGGTGAGGTGTATATGGTTAAAAAAATAATTATCGCATGTACGCTTGTTTGTATGACTACAATGATATCTTCTGTATCATTGGCAAAAACGATTGATCGGGGACAACGGGGACACCATGTTAGCAAGGTGCAAACCATGTTAAAGCATCAAGGTTTTTTACATGATTCTGTAGATGGTATCTATGGTAATAATACAGAGCAGGCGGTACGAAAATTTCAAAAGTCTAAAGGGCTTGCTGTAGATGGTCGTGTTGGCCCTACTACAATGAATGCTTTAGAAAAGATGGAGACTCGTTATGGTGGACATGGTACAGAATTAAGTCATAACGGTGTGCCGAATAAATACTCTCGAGTTTTAACTATGCAAGCTAGTGCTTATTCTGCTCAAGACCCTGGAAATGGCAATTATACAGCTACTGGTAGTCGTTTAAAGAAGGGCATTGTATCTGTAGATCCTAAATTAATTCCATTAGGTACGAGATTATATGTCGAAGGTTATGGTTATGCTATAGCAGATGATGTTGGTGGTGCTATAAAAGGTCATAGAATCGATTTAGCTTACGATTCACGTTCTGAAGCATTACAGTTTGGTCGTCAAACTGTAAAAGTTTACGTTTTATAATATAAACTCTCTAGAAAATATATAGTATTGTAATAGACTATATGGTCTAAATTTACAGTATTATATAAGGCCTAGAGAGTTTTTATTTTACCGAATTATAGTGTTTTTATAACCTCGAATATTCGGAAATTATGGTATAATAAATAAAAGATATATTCGAGAGAACTCATGATTTTTATTAGATGAGTACAATCAATTGTTATATGATGAATGGTAAAGGAAATTCTATGGATAAAGTACGGCGTGTAGAACGCATGGTGGCAATGACAAAATTGTTAGTTGATTCACCACAAAAGTTGATTCCTTTAAATTATTTTTGTGATTTCTTTGGCATGGCTAAATCCACAGTTAGTGAAGACTTAACTTGTGTGAGACAGTCTATGGAACATTTTCAGCTTGGCACATTAGAAACTGTGGCGGGTGTAGCTGGTGGAGTACGTTTTATTCCTCATCGGAAAGGTGCTCAAGCCAATGATGTTTTACGAGATGTGCAAACTCGATTGATGGAGTCAGATCGTATCATTCCGGGAGGTTTTATTTATATGTCAGATATTCTTTATGACTGGCATGTAATGACACGCCTTGGTGAAATTATTATGACTCGCTTTATGGATCGAAATCCCGATTATATTTTGACGGTTGAAACGAAGGGGATTCCATTAGCTGTTATGGTGGCACGAGCTTTCAATAAGCCTCTTGTTATTGCTCGTCGTGATAGTAAGGTTACAGAAGGATCTGCTATTAGTATTAACTATGTAACGGGTTCTTCTGGTCGTATTCAGACTATGACGCTTACAAAGAGGGCTATTCCTCCTAACGCTAGAGTTTTAATTATCGATGATTTTATGAAAGCAGGGGGGACTGCGAAAGGGCTTAAGGAACTTGTTTTAGAGATGAGTGGTGTCGTTGTTGGTACTGGTGTTCTTGTAGCAACGGCAGAGCCAAATCCCAAACTAATTGATGATTATGAATCATTATTTACGTTTTATGGTATTGATGAAAATACAAAGAAAATTAATATAGAACCAGTATTTGATAAAGAATAAATGATTAATATTATATACATTATAGCTAGATATAATGTATTATACTAAGTTTTGGCCTATAGGCTAATATGATGAAATTGATGATTTAAATGGTTCAGATATATATATGATAACAGATAGGAGATAGGAGATTACTATGAATATTGCAAGCCTTATTTTAGCGGCTGGTAAAGGTACGCGTATGAAGTCTAAATTGCCAAAGGTACTGCACAAGGTTGGCGGCAAAGCTATGGTAGAACGCGTTCTTGAAACGGTTCAGTCTATCGGAACAAACCGTGATGTGGTTATCGTAGGTTTTGGCGGTGATGCGGTGCAAAATTACTTAGGTAATCGTGCTGAATTTGTTCGCCAAGAAGAACAAAATGGTACTGGTCATGCAGTAAAAATGGCTCAACCAGTACTTGGTGATTATGATGGTACTATCTTATTACTTTGTGGGGATACGCCTCTTGTTACAAAAGAGAGTTTAGAAGCACTTTTAGAAGAACACAGAAACTCTGGGGCAGCTGCAACAATTTTGACAGCGCATATGCCTGATCCAACCGGTTATGGCCGTATTATTCGCAATGAAGAAGGCGCTGTAGTTCGTATCGTAGAGCAAAAAGATGGTAAACCAGAGGAATTAGCTGTTCAAGAAGTAAATACTGGTATGTATGCTTTTGATAGTAAAAAGTTATGGCCTTGTTTAGATCAACTATCTGATGATAATGCGCAAGGTGAATTGTATATCACGGATGTAGTTGGTATTCTTGTAAATGGTGGCGATAAGGTAAGCGCGTATATGACTAAAGACTTTGAAGAGTCTCTAGGTGTAAACTCTCGTTTGCAATTAGCAGAAGCGGAATCTATTCTGAAACATCGTAAAAACGTTGAGCTAATGACTGCTGGCGTAACTATTATTGATCCTGCCAATACTTATGTAGCTCCTGAGGTAACAGTAGGGGCCGATACAATTTTGTATCCTGGTACCTTCCTTGAAGGTGATACTGTAATAGGTGAGCGTTGTGAAATTGGTCCACACACTCGTTTGACAAATGTGAAAGTTGGTAATGATACGATTATTCACTTCACATATGGACATGATTGCGAAGTAAAAGATGGCGTAGATGTAGGCCCATATGTTCATTTACGTCCTAATACTGTGCTTGGTAATAAGGTTCATGTAGGTAACTTCGTAGAGGTTAAAAATTCAAATGTTGGGGAAGGCACTAAGTTCCCACATCTATCTTATATCGGCGATAGTGATGTAGGCTCTGGTGTTAATATTGGTTGTGGTACGATTACTGTAAACTATGACGGAAAGATTAAACATCGTACGACAATCGGCGATGGTGCTTTCGTTGGCTGTAATAGTAACTTGGTAGCTCCTGTAACGATAGGTAATTATAGCTATGTAGGTGCAGGCTCTACAATTACTAAAAATGTACCAGATAAGGCATTAGCGGTAGGCCGTAGTAAACAAATTGTGAAAGAAAATTGGGTAACAGACGATACTTTCAAAAAGAAATAAAAAAATATTACAAATTTTTAACACATTTTGAGCAAAATAGTATACAATAAAAAGGCAATAGTGTGTATCTGTAATGGATGATTATGGATAAGTAACCAGTATAGGAACAGATGAAAGGGTAACAAAATGGCATTTGAAGACGGCAAAAAACTTAAAATTTTCACAGGTAATGCGAATCCTGCATTGGCAAAGGAAATTTGTGATTATTTAGGGTTGCCTTTAGGTGAAGCATTTGTAGGTCGTTTTAATAATGGCGAAGTACAAATTATGATTGATGAAAGCGTACGTGGCAAAGATGTATTTATCATTCAACCAACTAGCTATCCTGTAAATGATAATTTAATGGAATTAATGGTTATGGCTGATGCGTTAAAACGTGCTTCTGCTCGTCATATTACAGCTGTGGTTCCTTACTATGGCTATGCTCGTCAAGATCGCAAAACTCGTGGTCGTGAACCAATTACTGCAAAATTAGTAGCTAATTTAATGCAAACTTCTGGTATTACACGTCTTGTAACAATTGACTTGCATGCAGGTCAAATTCAAGGTTTCTTTGATGTGCCAGTAGATCATTTGTATGGTGCATCTATTTTAGCGAAATATATTAACGAAAAAAATCTTGAAGATGTTATCGTTGTATCTCCAGATCTTGGCGGGGTAACTCGTGCTCGTGATTTGGCTGACCGCATTGGTGCGCCAATTGCAATCATTGAGAAAAAACGTCCTGAACCAGGCGTAGCTAAAGTTATGAACCTTATTGGCGATGTAAAAGGTAAAAACTGCATTATTGTTGATGATATTGTAGATACAGCAGGCTCCCTTGTAGAAGGCGCTAAAGCATTAGAAGCGTTTGGTGCAAAATCTGTTATGGCTGCTGTTACCCATGCTGTATTAACAGATCCAGCAAGCGAACGCATTGCAAACTCTAATATTAAAGAGCTTATCGTAACAAACACAATGCCATTACCAGAAAATTGCAAATTAGATAATGTAACGCAATTATCTGTAGCTCCATTATTGGGTGAAGCGATTATGCGTATCTTTCATGAAGTTTCAGTAAGTAATTTATTTGATAAATAATAGGTGATTCTTGAAATTAGTAGTAGGCCTTGGTAATCCAGGTAAGCAATATGAAGCGACAAAACATAATATTGGATTTATGGTCATCGATGCCATTGCAGACAGCGTTACTCACACTCCATGGAGAGAGGAACAAAAAGCAGAGGTGTGCAGTATTAATGTAGCTGGTGAAAAGGTATTGCTTGTAAAGCCTCAAACATTTATGAATGCAAGTGGAGAATCTGTAGGTCCATTAATGCGATACTACAAGATTGATTCATCTGATGTGTATTGTATCTATGATGATATGGATTTACCGGTAGGCAAATTACGTATTCGACCAAATGGTAGTTCTGGTGGGCATAATGGGATTAAATCTTTAATCTCCCATATAGGA
>JAGZGB010000078.1 GCA_018367495.1 Veillonella sp.
AACATTAATGTTAACTACAGAAGCTAAATTAGCAGTAATTAAAGAATACGCTACTCATGAAGGTGACACTGGTTCTCCAGAAGTACAAGTTGCGATTTTAACAAGCCGAATCCAATACTTAACAGATCACTTGAAAGAACACAAAAAAGACCATCATTCCCGTCGTGGTTTGTTGAAATTAGTTGGTCAACGCCGTAACATGCTTGACTACCTTCGTCGTAAAGATATCGAACGTTACCGTTCCCTTATCGAACGTCTTGGTCTTCGTAAATAATAAAATTAGCCGTCCTATAGGACGGCTTTTTTATTGTATTAGTTGCTATAATAATTAGCTTATTTTTTACTGATGATATATAATAAGAAGGTATACATATAAGAAGATTTTTAGGAGGAATAGGAATGGAACAATTCCAAATGGACTTAGCTGGTCGTATGCTTACGATCGAGACTGGGGAACTTGCAAAACAAGCTGGCGGTGCCGTAATGGTTGGTTACGGTGATACTCGTGTACTCGTTACCGCTACAGGTTCTAAAGAGGCGAAGGATATCGACTTCTTCCCACTTACAGTAGACTATGAAGAAAAAATGTACGCTGTTGGTCGTTTACCAGGTGGCTTCATTAAACGTGAAGCACGTCCACCTGAATCTGCGATTTTGAATAGCCGTTTGATTGACCGTCCTATTCGTCCATTATTTGATAAAGGTGTACGTAATGAAGTACACGTAGTGGCAACTGTTATGTCCGTTGATCAAGATTGTGATCCAGCAATCTGTGGTATGATTGGCGCTTCCGCTGCTTTATCTATTTCTGATATTCCTTGGAATGGTCCTATTGCAGGCGTTCGCATGGGTCGTACTAACGGTGAATTTGTTGTAAACCCAACAAAAGAACAATTAGAAGCAACAGATCTTAACATTGTTGTAGCTGGTACAAAAGATGCTATCCTCATGGTTGAAGGTGGTGCTCAAGAGGTTCCAGAAGAAACTATTCTTGAAGTTATCATGGCAGCTCATGAAGAAATTAAGAAAATCGTAGCTTTCCAAGAAGATATGAAAGCTAAAGTAGGCAAGGAAAAACGCGTATTTGAAAGTAAAGATGTACCTGCTGAAATTGCTGAAGCTGTTCGTGCATATGGTCATGATAAACTTGATACAGCAGTACGTTGTGCAGATAAACAACAACGTGATGCACAAGAAAGTGAAGTACGTGCAGATGTATTAGCACACTTTGAAGAAATCTACCCAGATAACTTGGGTGATGTAAATAAAGCATTTGATGCTATGACAAAAGAAATCGTACGTCATATGATCACTGTTGAAAAAATTCGTCCAGATGGCCGTAAACTTGATGAAGTGCGTCCTATCTCTTGTCGTACAGGTGTATTACCTCGTACACATGGTTCTGGCTTATTTACACGTGGTCAAACTCAAGTATTGAACGTTGCCACTGTAGCACCATTATCTGAAAAACAAACTATCGATGGCATTGGTTTAGAAACAGAAAAACGCTATATTCATCACTATAACTTCCCATCCTTCTCCGTAGGTGAAACTCGTTCCTCCCGCGGTCCTGGTCGTCGTGAAATCGGTCATGGTGCTTTGGCTGAACGCGCATTGGTACCTGTAATTCCTAGCGAAGAAGAATTCCCATATGCATTGCGTCTAGTATCCGAAGTATTAGAATCTAATGGTTCAAGCTCTATGGCATCTGTATGTGGTTCCACATTATCATTGATGGATGCTGGTGTACCTATTAAAGCTCCTGTGGCTGGTATTGCAATGGGTCTTGTAACTCAAGGCGAACACTACACAATCTTAACAGATATCCAAGGTATGGAAGATGCTCTTGGTGATATGGACTTCAAGGTTGCTGGTACAGCTAAGGGTGTAACAGCTATTCAAATGGATATCAAAATTTCCGGCTTATCTCGTGAAATCCTTCATGAAGCATTAGAACAAGCTCATAAAGGACGTATGCATATCATGGGCATCATGCTTGACACAATTGCTGAACCACGTCAACAAATGTCTCAATATGCTCCACGTATTATTACAATGAAAATTGATCCAGATAAGATTCGCGATGTAATCGGTTCTGGCGGTAAAGTAATTCGTGGTATCATCGATGAAACAGGTGCAAAAATCGATATCGAAGATGATGGCACAGTATTTATCGCTTCTGTAGATCAAGATGGTGCTGCTAAAGCTCAACAAATCATCGAAAACCTTACTAAAGAGGTTGAAGTAGGTGAAGTATACCTTGGTAAAGTAACTCGTTTGATGGCATTCGGTGCTTTTGTAGAAGTATTACCAGGTAAAGAAGGTCTTGTACATATTTCTAAACTTGCGAAAGAACGTGTAGAAAATGTAGAAGATGTAGTAAATGTAGGCGATGAGATTATGGTAAAAGTTATCGAAATCGATAAACAAGGCCGTATCAACTTGTCACGTAAAGATTGTTTAAAATAAGAGGTGTTCCATGGATATTCGTGGCTTTGAAGTAGTTTCTGCTTTTGAAGAACAAGATATCAATTTACCGACACGTAAAACAACAGAAAGCGCAGGCTATGATATTGAATGCGCTGAAGCTGTTACTTTAGAACCAGGTCAAGTAGTATTAGTGCCAACAGGTATTAAAGCTTTCATGGCATACGATGAATACCTTGCCATTCACATTCGTTCTAGCATGGCCATTAAACGCCATCTAGCACTTGTAAATAGCACAGGCATTATCGACAGTGATTACTATAATAATGAGGACAACGAAGGTCATATCATGATCGCTCTACTCAATTATGGTAAAGAAACAGTTTCCCTTGAAAAAGGTGAACGCGTAGCGCAAGGCATCTTCTCAAAATATCTTATCACTAACGATGACGATGCTACAGGTATTCGTACAGGTGGTATTGGTAGTACTGGGACTATGTAAACTAAATACAATTCTAAATAGAATGGTGAAAGCCGCTCAATTGAGGTTGGGCGGCTTTTTTATATTAAATAATTAAATTCTAATTGTAGAATGATATATATTTAAGGCTCTCTGTGGTATTATAATATGTATAAATAACAAGGAGGCTATTATGGCAATTAGCAAAGAGATACAAAAATCTAGCGAAATGAAGTTTGATGGTAAGCTAATTAAAGTTACCTATGATATAGCTGATGTTAATGGTAATGAAGCGTGGCGAGAGGTAGTTCATCATCCTGGTGCTACAGCGATTGTAGTTGTTACGGAAGATAATAAGATTGTAATGGAGCGCCAATTCCGTTATGCATTGCAACAGCCTTTGCTTGAAATTCCAGCAGGTAAATTGGATCCGAATGAGGAGCCTCTAACTTGTGCTAAACGTGAGTTAGCAGAGGAAACAGGGTATCGTGCTAACGAGTGGATTCCATTAGGTACTATTGCAACAAGTCCGGGTTTCTGTAATGAAGTGCTACATTTATATTTAGCGAAAGATCTCACTATGGGTGAAACTAATTGGGATCCAGATGAATATGTAGAGCTTGAGTATTTTACTTTACCTGAATTATTAGAGGCAATTAAGGGTGAGCAAATTAAGGATAGTAAATCTTTGGCAGCCCTTATGCTTGCTATGCCGTACCTCAAATAGTATTACGTAATAGGAGGATATATGTTTAAACGAATTATCCTATTAGTTATGGACTCTGTTGGAATCGGTCACGCTGCAGATGCTGCAAAATTTGGTGATGAAGGTTCTAATACTTTGGGCCATATTGAATCAACGGCTGGTCAGATTCATTGTCCTAATTTAAAATCTCTTGGTTTAGGTAGTATTGCTGATATCTCAGATGCTGGTGAAAGTATCACAGGTGCCTTTGGCCGTATGGCTGAGCTCAGTACTGGTAAAGATACGACTAGTGGTCATTGGGAGATGATGGGACATCCGGTTACCGTTCCATTCCCAACGTTCTATGAAGGCTTTCCAAAAGAGTTAATGGATACTTTTACAAAGGAAACAGGATATGGTTATCTTGGTAATGAAGTTGCATCTGGTACAGAAATTATTGAACGTTTAGGGGCCGAACATATTAAAACTGGAAAGCCTATTGTTTATACCTCGGCAGATTCGGTATTTCAAATTGCCGCCCATGAAGATGTAATTCCTCTAGAGGAACTATATCGTATATGTCAAATTACCCGTGATAAGGTTTGCGTTGGTGATTATTATGTGGGCCGTATTATTGCACGTCCGTTCATCGGTGAACTCGGCAGTTTGGTGCGCACATCAAATCGCCACGACTATAGTCGTATGCCTGAGAAAAAGATGGTTCAACAAGAGTTACAAGATGCTAGTGTGCCAACTGTAGCAGTTGGTAAAATTGGAGATATTTATGCCCATGTTGGTTGGGATGAAAGCTATCCTACAAAATCTAATGCTCATGGTATGAATATGGTTCCATACTTACTTGGCTCCTCCTTTGAACGTGGTCTAATGATGGTTAACCTCGTTGAATTTGATAGCTTATATGGCCATCGCAGAAATGTAGAAGGATATAAACAGGCTATTGAAGACTTTGACTACCAGCTAGGCGGCTTATTGCAATTACTAAATGATGATGATTTATTACTCATCACCGCAGACCATGGTAATGATCCAACTTGGAAGGGAACTGATCATACTCGTGAATTAGTACCTATTCTTGGTTATAGTCCACGTATTGATAGACCCATAGACCTTGGTGATAGAAAAAGCTTTGCTGATATTGGGGAAACTATATTAGAAAACTTTGGTTTAAAACAATGGGATATTGGAACATCGTTTATGAAGAAAATTAGTAAATGATTTTCTAATATATTTTTCGCACTTTTAGGTTTAAAATTTATATCCTGAAATTAGAATTACTACCACTGGTGTAATGGAGTTTTAGTATTTAGTGTAAGAAAAATATAATAGAAAAAGAGGTTGTAACTAGAATGCGATTAAATCACATTCTGTTGCAACCTCTTTTGGCTTTATTACAGGATATTTAAAGAAAAGATATGATTATTTTATTATATTAAGCCCTTATGTTCCATCATTTCCTTTATATTTAGTAAGGTGGATTTACATACTACATCATATTCTAGTGTACTCAAGAAATCTGCAAATTTTCTATCATCTTCGTTTTTACAGTTTTCATAAGAAATCTTACCAGTTTGTTGATATGGTTCTAGAATCCGATTTCGTCGGTGTTTCCAAGTATTATAATAAGGACCTTTAAATTTTGTCATAAAGCCGTTGCTATCGACTAATACAAAGCCTTCAGACTCATGATGTGAATTAAGTTCCTTATTTATTATGTCTTCCAGTTCGTCCATAGTATTAACTTGTTGAATTGTTTTTACAATAGATATCAACTGAGTGTCATATTTCTTAATGATGGAGTCTAGTTCTGCTAGTCTCTCCCTAGAGAAGGGTACATCAATATGTTTACCATTTACATCTAACGTATTTTGAATCATATCAAGTACATAAAGATGATCTTGGTCGTATTTAATAATATGCGTATCTTCTTGGCTGATGACTTCAAACATCATAGAACAGCTATTACGTTTTAACAATTCTTTGATTTCTTCTTGTAAGCTGGTAGGTAATTTTTGGAATAAATTTTTAAACAAATCTACGTGCATCCCTTCTGTAGTAGATTTTGAAGCAAAGACTAATTCATCATTAATGACACCTAGAATAGCGAGGTATCCATTTTCTTTAGTTCGAATTTCTACAGGGAAGGAGAGCGTGTTAGCTAAATTATTTAACTCAGTTTCTGGGCGTTCGTTGAGATTAAAGAATTTATTATAACTACGTAATTTCACATCTCCTGTCATACGATCCACAAATAATCCTCGAGCTTGTACTGTATTTTCATTCCATAATCGTTTGTGGAATACACGTGAGGTAAAGTTCAAGGAATATAGGTTAGGGGAGCATTTTTTTACTTTTACTAATTTAGAATTACCTAAAATATTAATATCTTCATTTTGCGTGAAAATGACATGTTGTGTCATGTTTTGGTATTCATGTCGCATGTAATCTTTATCGTATACATCGTTTTTAATACCATTTTTAGTAAAAGCATCTGCAGCAATATCAATGTATTTAAGTTCTCCACCAAACTCTACTTCTCCTTCTAAACAGAAGGAATATTTACCATCTGGTACACCACGATGACCATGAATTTGAATAAAGTTCTGACACATACCTTTCTCGTAATTATTATCATATATTTTAGCAATATCTGTTTCGTAAGCTCTAAAACCATTTATAAAGGTAGAGGTAGCTATAAAGGTCATGTTAGGTACATAGGATAGGCCACCATGGGATACTAAATACTTTTTACCATGGAAGCTAAAAGGATAGCATTGGCGAAGTGATTTATAAAAGAGACGTAATTCTCGTTGAAGTGATTCTACATCTTTTTTCGTCATATCTTTTACGATAGGTGCTACTACTTCTTTCATAAATCGCTTGGAATGATCTAACTTTGTATTGAATGCAAAGTTTGCAATATGTCGTTCGTGATTGCCTTCTAACATAATCGTATTAGGTAATGTGCTAAGGCGCATCATTTCGTACATCATTTCCTTATTTTCGATGCCCCGTTCCAAATAGTCGCCACAAAAGATATAAAGTGTTTTTTCATCCCATGGAGTGATAGCTTGTTGTAATGCGGTGTAACAGCCGTGAATATCACCGATAATACGCACTCGTTCATATCGATTCGTTACATTTACAGTAAAGTAATTGTTGATTTCATCGATAGAATTTATTTTCCTACAAAACTTTGGTAATGTAGTTGTTTTAATCATCTTGTGCATGCGGTGTATAACTTGCTCAGGCACTCGTTTGTAATCTGTTCTTATAGCATTACGAGCTAAACATTCTTCTAATGATGTATCTGGTTCGTAGTAATATACAGTATATTTATATTTGTTAAGCAATTCTTTATATGCATTAACAGCTTTAGATGTAGTGTGGGTAGCATCTAAAACGATAAAGTCACCATTGCTCATTCGTTTCTCTAAGCAATCTAGTAGGAGTTCCCAGGCCGGACCATTATCCTCTTGTGAAATATACCAGCCGCTTTCACCAAGGGAAGGGCTACGTAATAGCATACGGAAATGATCGGCTTCTAAGGTGTAAGCCTCAAGATTGTTGTCACGAATCCACTGAGACTTACCACTAGCAGGAGCACCACGCATTAATAATAGTGTTCTCATAGTAATAGTCCTCTAATCTGCCCATAGGGCGTAATAAAATATAACTGTATAAAAACGAAATAATCATTATATAAAAAATGAAAAAGGGAATAAAAAAACAGTCTCAACGGAAATCCGAGAGACTGTCTTAATTGCTTTTAAAATTATAAAGCGTTTACTTTAGCTGCAAGGTTGGATTTTTTGCGAGCTGCAGTGTTTTTATGAAGTACACCTTTGGAGGCTGCTTTATCAATTACG